>JBOGMR010000228.1:0-4117 GCA_050746825.1 Bryobacteraceae bacterium
GGATGAACCGGGGCTTTTTCGCCGAGGCCCTCAATCCCCTCTCGCAACGGCTCGACCAGCAGCAATTTCGCGGCTTCCAGGTCAACGGGGGAATCGGGTTTGCGGCTGTTGGCGGGCTGCCCCGGACGCCGTTCGACGGCGACTACGACAACATCCAGCCGCGCATCGGCGCCGCCTACCAGTTGACCCCCAAGACCGTTCTGCGCGGCGGCTGGGGCATTTTCTATCTGAGCCCGATCTCGCGCGGATACAGCCACGGATTCAGCATCGCCACCCCTTATGTGGCGACGCTGGATGCCGGGCGAACTCCTGCCAACAATGTTTCGAATCCCTGGCCGAGCGGCGTCCTGCAGCCATCGGGAGCTGGGCTCGGCCTGGAGACCTTCCTAGGCCAGGGTCCGACCTTCTCCGATCCTACGTCGCGCGTCCCCTGGGTGCAGCAGTTCTCGTTCGGAGTCCAGCGGCAGTTGCCGGGCAACATCACCGTGGACGCCTCCTATGTCGGCTCGCGGACGCGCGGCGCGGTGCTCAGCAAACCGTTCAATGAGCTGCCGTTAGATGTGCTGAATCTGGGGAATCCAAGCCTGGGCGGAAATCCCAATTTCCTCAACCAGCCCGTCCCGAATCCTTTCCAAAACCTGATTCCGGGCACTGCGCTCAATGCCTCAACCGTCCCGCGGCAGCAACTGCTGCGGCCGTATCCGCAGTTCACCGGCTTCAGCATCGAGCAGGTGAACGACGGCCGCATCTGGTACAACTCGCTCCAGGTAACCGCGACCAAGCGCTATTCGCACGGCTTGTCGTTCACCACCACGTACACGCTCTCCAAGAACATTGAGGCGATCGACTATCTGAATACCCAGGATCGGGCGCCGACCCGCACGCTCACGGACTGGGACCGGACGCACCGTTTGGTCATCGCGCCGAGCTATGAGCTGCCCTTCGGCGCGGGCCGCAAGTTCCTCGCGAACAGCAATCGCCTCGTCAAGGGCCTGGTGGGCGGCTGGCAGGGCGTTTTCACCACTGTCATTCAATCCGGTGACCCGATGAGCATTCCCGGGAACGTCTATTTGCTCGGCGATCCGCGCGTGCCGAACCCGACATTTGATCGCCTGTTCAAGACCGGAGTGATCGACGTCAACGGAACTGTTCGAAACGTGCAACCCGGCGAGCAGCCCGTCTACCAGATCCGCCCACCGTTCTCGCTCCGCACGACACCGTTGCGCTACGGCAATCTGCGCAACCAGTGGGCGACCACGCTCGACTGCTCGCTCATCAAGAACACCGTCATCCGCGAAAACTGGAACGTGCAGTTTCGCGTCGACGCGTTCAACGCCTTCAATACTCCCGTGTTCTCGTCCGATCCCAACCTCGATCCAACCTCGCCCAACTTCGGCAAGATCTTTCCCGATAACGGGCAATCGAATTTCCCGCGCAACATTCAGCTCGGCATTCGACTGGTTTTTTGAGGGAGGCGTGATGAACCGCCGCACGTTCCTTGGATCGCCGGCCGTGGCACTGGCTCAGACCGGGGCCGCGAAGAAGATGATCGGCATCCAGGTGGGCGCCGTTTCGTTTGTGGATGAAGGCGTCGACCCCGTCCTCGATAATCTTCAGAAGAGAGCGCACGTCAACACGCTGTTCATTGCTACGTTCACCTACGGCCGCGGTATTGCCGGCCGTCAGGTGCCGGGCCAGCCGCTGCCCGATCACGGAAAGCAAGAGTACGACGTCAACTACCACGGCGGAAACTATACGGCGATCCACCCGCAGTATTACCGCAACACCGTCTTCCGGGATTTTCGCGCCCCCGATCACGGTAACTTCGACGTTCTCGAAGCCGTGATGCCCGCCGCCAAAAAGCGCGGCATGAAGGTGATCTGCTGGTATGAAGATGTGTTTCGAAGCGGGCTTCCGAACATCGAGAAGCTACAGGAGAAAGAACTCTCCGGCCGCAACGCAGCGACTCTCTGCTTCAACAATCCGGACTACAGAGCCTTCCTTACCGGGTTGACCCAAGATTACGTGCGCTCGTATCCGGTCGACGGCGTGATGTGGGGCAGCGAGCGGCAGGGCGCTTTCTCGAATGCGCTCGGCGCCAGTCACGGAGGCGCCGGCCGCGACCCTGGGCGGGTTACCTGCTTCTGTGACTTCTGTCTCAAGAAAGCCCGCGCGCGCGGCATCAACATCGACCGCGTGAAACGGGGCTTTGGCGAGCTCGAAAAGTTCGTACGAGCCGCGCGCGGCGGCTCGCGGCCGGTCGACGGCTATTACGTCACCCTTTGGCGGCTGATGCTCCGTTATCCGGAATTGCTGGCCTGGGAAATGTTCTGGACCGATTCCCTGCGCGAAACCCATCAGGCGATCTATGACACGGCCAAGAAAGCCAACCCGAAGGCCGGCGTCGGCTGGCACATCTGGCACAACAACTCGTTCAATCCGATCTACCGCGCGGAGCAGGACCTGCAGGAAATCTCCAAGGTGTCGGACTTCCTGAAGATCGTGATCTACCACAACTGCGGCGGCGAACGCCTGGCCAGTTACACCAACAGCGTGTCGAAAACGATGTACGGCGACGTGCCCCCGCAGGAGCTTCTCGACTTCCACTACCGCGTGCTCGACTATCAGCAGGAAAAGAAACTCGACCAGATTCCGGCGAGCGGCCTCTCGGCCGATTACGTCAGCCGCGAAACCAAGCGCGCCCGCGCCGGCCTTCAGGACGCCAAGACGCAGCTCTGGCCGGGCATCGATATCGACATCCCGACTGGGAAGGAAAGCAGCAAGTCGACGCCGCAGGGAACGCGCGACGCCGTGCTCGCTGCATTCCGCGCGGGCGCGGACGGAGTTCTGCTGTCGCGCAAGTACTCCGAAATGCGCCTTGCGAATCTGAGCGGCGCGGGAGACGCCATTCGCGAACTGGGATTGGCGTGACGCGGATTCTCGTCCCCGCGCCGCTTATCCGTGGTTTTGGGATAGACTATGTCCAGTCTACCTGCCATGGAGCAATCGGCGACCACGGCCACGAAGCCGCTCAACGGTTCGAGTTCAGTTACCCCAGCGGAAGTGTCTACGCAGTTGGACCGGATCCTGCAAAGCCCGGCGTTCCAGCGGTCGGAGCGTTTGCAGCGGTTCCTGCGGTTCGTCTGCGAGTCCACTCTCAAAGGCGAAGGGCATCTTCTGCATGAGTATCTGATCGGTTCGGAGGTTTTCGGGCGAGGCCCGGAATATTCCCCGCACGAAGACGGAATCGTTCGGCGCCAGGCGCACGCACTCCGGCGGAAACTGCAGGAGTATTACGAGAAAGATGGCGCTGACGACCCGGTCCGGATCGATCTCCCCGTCGGCCGTTATGTTCCTCTGTTCAGGCGCAGTCCGGAGTTCTCGCATGGTCCATCCGTTACTTCGCCGGAGGTGACGCCCGAACCTGCGGTCGAACAGCCCTCGTCTTCGCCACACCCGGCTCAAGCGACGCCGCGGCGATGGATGGCGGTGGTGTTCTCCGCCGGTGTCACGATGTTTCTGTTGGGTTGGCTGGCCGCGAGCCGAACGCGGACCGCCACAGTCGCTTCGGGAGTGAGCGTTCCGCCGGAGATACGAGAGATCTGGGGCCCGTGGCTGGCTGAATCCGAAGGGGCCACTCTCTGCTTCAGTAATCCACTCACCGCGGTCATTAAGCACGTTCCCGAATTACTGGCGCCCAACTCGCAGCCTCCTCGCCAACTGCTTTCGCCTGAGCAGGACAAGCTCTTTCGCTCCGTTGTTCCACTTCCTCCCGGAGGTCATCTCTACTTCGCACCCGCCATCTCGCAGGCAAAAATGGGGGAGGCTGTCGCCGCGGTTCATCTGACTTCGATGTTTGCCAGCGCAGGCAAGCGGATCCGCGCTACGCAAAGCCGCTTCATTTCCTGGGAAGATTTGACTCGGGAAAACATCATCCTCCTTGGACACAGCGAAGCGAATCCGTGGCTCGATCGCATCCTGAAGAACCATCCCTTCCAACTCACAACGACAACGCGGGACAAGCAGCGAGCCATCGTGAACTCTCAGCCCGAACCTGGGCAGCCCAGTGAATATCAGATTCGTTACGGCGACGAATCCGTCATCGCCACTGAGGAAT
>JBOGMR010000229.1:0-10810 GCA_050746825.1 Bryobacteraceae bacterium
CCTTCAGAGTTTCGCTCAGCCGTTGCTGCGTGGCTAGCAGCGCAGGCGCCAACCCGAATAGCAGGCCGGTCAACAGCGAGACGACGAGCGTAAAGCCGAGCGCCATGCGGTCAATGCCGATCTGCGCGGTGGGTGGAATGTTATTGCCGCTGAACGCGACGATCAGCTCCACGCCCCAGACGGCGAGAAAAACGCCGATCGCGCCTCCCGCGAGCGCCAGCAGCATGCTCTCCGTCAACATCTGCCGCACAACTCGCAAACGTCCCGCGCCCAGCGCCATTCGCACCGCAATCTCTTTCTGCCTGGTTGCGGCGCGCACGAGCAACAGGTTGGCCACGTTCGCGCACGCGATCAGCAGCACGAATCCCACGGCCCCCATGATCAGCAGCAGCGCAGGCTTGATCTCGCCGAAAACTTCGCCCGCGAGCGACGCCACTTCGACGCCGCGCTTCTCGTTGGTCTGCGGATACTCCTGCTCGAGCTGCTTCGAGATCGCATCCATTTCCGACTGCGCCTGCTCGCGGCTGACTCCGGGCTTCAGCCTCGCGAGCGCCGGAAAGCTGCGTGAGCCCCGGCTGGTCAACATGCCACGCGCGCCCGACGACATCACCGGGATCCACAGGTCAGTGTTGTCCGTCATCCCGCGAAAACCCGGCGGCGCGACGCCGATCACGGTGTACTCGCCGTTGTCGAGCCGCAGCGACTTGCCGGGCACTCCCGGATCGGACCCGAATCGCCGTTTCCAGAGCGAAGCGCTGATCACCGCGACTTTGTTGGCGGCGACTTTGGCATCCTCTTCCGGACGGAATACGCGCCCAACCTGCGCTCCGAGCCGCAGCAGCGGAAAGTAACTCGCCGAGACCACTTCGACCGGCAGTCTCTCCGGCTCGTCGGTTCCGGCCAGCGTCAACGTCATGTCCATGTACGCCGCCATGTCTTCGAACGATTGGCTTCGCTTGCGCCAGTCGAAGAAGTCCGGGAAGGAATTCCCGCGCCGCTCGACGACGGTTCGCTGGACGTTGCCCCAGAGCACGACCAACCGCTCGGGCTCCGCGTAGGGTAGCGGCCGCAGCAACACCGCGTTCACCACGCTGAAGATTGCCGTGTTCGCGCCAATCCCTAAGGCCACCACCAGGATGGCGGTCAAGGCGAAGGCGGGGTTCTTGAACAAAAGCCGGACTCCGTGCCGGAGATCTTGCAGCATGAGGTGACTCCTGGAGGCGACTCTTGCAGGTTGTGTACCACTATCAACGTATTGAGTACAAGCGTGTTGAGATGACGCGGAGTGTCCGAATCCGGGACGGGATGTGCTAGACTGAAAATCCCCCTAAAGGCACGAGTGAGGTAAGGAGTTTGCGATTGGGAGCCAAGCGTCGCGATGAGTCGCGACGTGGCACGCAAGAGTGCGTGCGCCACGTGTTGTGCGCGGTTCTGGCCGCCGTCGCGCTGAGCGGCGCGTTGGCCGCGGCGCCACCGAAAATCCATCCCGAAGTGCTCCAGCGCGCGCGAGCGGGCGCCCGCGTCCCCGTCTTCGTTCTGCTGGCGCATCAACCCCAACCGCAGATCATGGAGCGATTGCACGGCGCGGCATGGCTTCGAACCGAAATCGAAGAGGCCGAATACCAACGGCTCGCGCGGCAGCCGTTTGTGCCGCATGAATTGCTCTCGCGAGCGCATGCCCGCCTGGACGCAGTCACTCTCGAAACCAGGCAGATCGCGGCGCGCGAGATCGACGCCGCGATTCTGACAACCCAGCAGGCCGTTTCCTCGCGGCTCATTGGATTGGGCTCGACCGAGATCCGCCGGTTTCGTATCGTGAACATGCTCGTCGCGGAAATAGCGCCGGATGCCGTGGCGGCGATGGAGTCCGACCCGGAGATCGCCGAGGTGTTCCCGGTCGAGAATTTTCGCGCGCTGCTCAACGTCAGCACAGCGACGCTCGGCGCGCCCGCTTACTGGAGCCGCGGATTCACGGGCGCCGGCCAATCGGTGGCGGTGATGGATTCGGGCATGAAGACCGATCATCCCGCTTTCAGCAAGCTGATCAGCCGCGTTTTCCTCGATGCCGGCAAGCAGAACACCTGCTTCAACGACAAGGCGGATTCGGTTGAAGACGCGAACGGCCATGGCACACACGTCGGCGGAATTGTGGCGAGTCAGGGTCCGCCCGATTTCAGCGCCGCAATGGGCGTGGCTCGCAGCCTCGGGACGCTTTATAACCTGAAGGTCGCTTTTCAGGAGAAGGCTATTTCCGGCCAATGCAACGAGGGGCTGACCGGGAACACCGTGGATGCATGGGACGGAATCGAGTGGGCGGTCCTCAACACTCCCGTGCGGATTTTCAACTACAGCTTTGGAGGCCCGGCGCCCTCCGACGACTCGCCGCAGTCGCGGCTGTTCGACTATCTGATCGATACCTATAAGATCACGCTGGTCGTCTCGGCCGGCAACGAAGGCCCGGGCCCGCGTACTGTGGCGACGCCGGGCAACGCCTACAATGTGATCTCCGTCGCCAACCTGGACGACGTCGACACACCGAACCGGGCCGATGACAGGATCCACTCTTCCAGCAGTCGAGGCCCCACGGAAGGAGGACGTTTCAAACCCGACGTTGCGGCGCCCGGCAGTAATATCACTTCGCTCGACTCTCGTTCGAATGGGTTCGTCACGCTCACTGGAACCAGCATGGCGGCGCCTCATGTGGCCGGGGCGGCGGCCCTGCTGCTTCACGCGGGCGTCTCCAACCCGCTCGCGATCAAAGCGCTTCTGATCAACACCACCGATGCGCAGGGATGGAATTCGGACTCGGGTTGGGGTTCGGTCAATCTGTCGAATACGGCCGGGAAGAGCCACTACATCGAATCGCAAATCGCGCCTGCGGGCCAGGCCGGATCGGTGCTGTTCTATCGCGGCGCCGCTCCGGGCGCTCTCAAGGCGACGCTGGTTTGGAATCGTCACGTAACGGTCAGGGGCAGCAGTCTGAATGGCTCTCTGAACGATCTGAACCTGCAGCTTTACAACCGCCTGAACAACACGCTGGTCTCCCGCTCGGAATCGGCGATTCAGAATGTCGAACAGGTTTTTGGCCGCGTCACCGGCGATGTGGTGCTGAAGGTGAAATCGAACAGCCCGGCCGCAACGGCGACCAAGGAAGCCTTCGTGCTGGCGCTGCCGGAGAGCGGATTCACAGCGGCCACCGGACCGGCGGTGGCACTGTCGTGCGCAGCCCCGCCCGGCGTTGGAACCGGCTCGCGATTCACGGTAGAGTGCACGGCGTCCAACACGGGCCAGCTCGAAGCGTTTGGCGCGATCGCGGACGCGACGCTGCCCTCCGGTTTCAGCGGAACGCCGCAGCAAAGTTTTGGGACCATCCCGCCGGCCGGCCGCGTCCTGCGTTCGTTCGCGCTGACCGCGCCAGCGGCCGAGGGGCGCTCGCGAATTCCGATCGCGCTTGCGGGCGCTTCATTCGGCGAGGCCTTCTCCACCAGCGCAACCGTCGATGTGGCCGTCGGCGCTTCTACCACCACGCTCGCCGTCAGCACGAACACGTTGCAATTCCGCTTTCGCACCGGGGGAACGGCGCCGGCGGCCCAAACGTTCAATGTGACGACCGGGGCGGCGTCGCCGTTTACCGTTGCGGTGTCGAGCGGGAGCGAGTGGCTCTCGGTAACACCGGCGTCGGCAACGGCGCCGGCCTCCGTGAGAGCATCCGTAAATCCGGCCGGGTTGACTCCGGGATCGTATCAGGCCTCCATCACGATTCGCGCAACCGGAGTCAACAATAGCCCTCAGATCCTGGGAGTCACCCTGGTCGTAGAAGGCGTGACTGGCGCGGTGCTGGCGAGGGGGCTGACCGCGCGAACGCTTCCATCGGGCGAAGGATGTCCGGTACCGGACCCGGCGTCGGCTTTCAACGGCGGAGATGCGCATGTCTACGTGTGGTTCCAGGTGAACAGCGCGCGCGCAGGCGACAAGCCGACTGTGAACTGGGTTCAGCCCAATGGAGTGCTCTACCAGACCGTCACGTGGAATCCGGTTCCCTCGGATGGAAGCTGGTGTTTCTGGGCAAGCATCGATGTGGCGGGCAAAGCGCCGGCTTCGATCGAGGGCAAATGGACCGCCAACGTTTTGTGGAACAGCATCGCGTTTTCCTCGTTCGATTTCACGATTACCAACGTGGTCACACTGGTCGAGGTGCGCACCAGCGCCACGGCGGAAATCTGCACGGCGTCGGAGCCGCTGACGGTGTTTCAGATTTCCGATCCACAGGCAACGGTGTTCTTTCGGGTGCGAAACGCGAAGAAGGGCGACCTGGCGTCGGTCGAATGGGAGTCGCCCGATGGCAGCGTCTATCGCACGACGCGTTGGGCCGCGATTCCAAACGATGGCGCCTACTGCTTCGCCGACAAAGTTGAGATCGCCGAAAAGCGCGCGGCATTACTGCCGGGAGACTGGATAGTCCGCGGCCAGTGGAATGGCACGCTGGTCTTCACGCATACGTTCCGCATTGTCCCGCCTGTCATCGTGGAGCGGCGTCTGACGTCGAACGCACTACCGGAAGAGCGGGGGTGTCTTGCGCCGCCTGTGACCACGATCTTCTCGCCGAAGGACGCGCGGGCTGTCGCGTGGTTTTCGGTTCGGGAAGCGAAGACGGGCGACCGGCCCGGCATGGAATGGTACGCGCCGGATGGCTCGCTGTACAAGAGCTTCGCCTGGGATCCGCTCGATTCGGAGGGCAACTGGTGCTTCTCGAACGCAATCGATATCGCCGATAACGCGCCGGCCAGCCTGTTCGGCCAGTGGAACGTCAAGGTCTCGTGGAACGACAAGCCGGCGTTCACGCTTCCGTTCTCGCTCGCTCCGGTGCGAATCGAACGGCGCGCGCTCGCGAAGGCGATTCCTTCAGGTACGGGTTGTCCGACTCCGGAATCCACCGATACGTTCCTTACCACCGACGAACGCGTGTTCGTCTGGTGGCTCGCGTTGGACGGCAAGACCGGGGACGTCGCCAAGGCCGAGTGGTACGATCCCAACGGCAGGCTCTACGTGACCAATCGATGGCCGCCTCTGGTGCGCGACGGCAACTTCTGTTTCAACGGCTCAATGACGATTGCGGGACAAAGCGCGGCCCAGCGGCTTGGAACCTGGACGGTGACCGTATCGTGGAACGACGTCCCGTTGTTCGCCGCGCCGTTCACGCTGGCACAACCTCCGGAGTAGGACCTCAGGGACGCCGCGAGGTTGCGGGAGTGCCTCATGGGCCGGCGGCCCACCCAAGGTGATGAAGACGCGGCCGGCATACGGGGTGTTTGCGGAGCCTTCTCCGCGTCTTCAACGGATCGGCGGGTACTGTAAGGCCGGTAAGAATTACTCCAAACCATACGTATGGTACGAACCAATTCATCCTCCTATACGTAAGGTTCCACGAAGTTTATGCTCAATAGGGTATTGCGCTTAGTTGCCAGCTACCTTACAATCCTTAACTAAGGAGTCACTAGGGAGGAGGTAGTTTTTGAGATGGCTACCGTTGCTAAGGGTACTCTACGAGACAAGGACCTGAGGCGGCATCCGCGCTTTTCCGTGGACAAAGGGACGTTGCGGGCTTCGTGGGTCGATGAGAAGGGCCAACTTAGAGTGGCTCAGGCTCGTGTTCCCAATATTTCCGAGTCCGGCATGGCCCTGGTGCTGCCTGAACAGCCCCGCGAGTCCTCGGTGGTGAAGCTGTCGTCGGAAAAGCATCGCCTGCTGGGGTCGGCTGCGGTGCGTTACACGCGACGGGTCGGGCCCAACTGCATCGTTGGCGTGGAGTTCGTCAATGGCCTTCGCTGGACGCCGCCGCCGGACGAATCCATCCAGGAACCCATTCAGCTCTCCGATCAGAGCGCCTAAGTCAACCGGGCCTGTCGAGCCGCGACTGCTTCACACCACCTTCAACTCGTCCCGCGCAAACCGGACACTGGCTTCCAGATCCTCTCGCTCTCTCTGTGCCGCCTGCTCCTTAGACGCCGGAGGCAATCCCTGGAACGGTTGTCCCCGGTCGGCCAGCGCCAGAAAGCGCGCGAACTCCCAGGCCGGCACGCTCCGGTAGGCCTCCCAGAACTTCGGCTCCTGAATGGCGAAGATGCGGGGTTGCGTGACGATGATCTCGAGCGAGAACGGCCGTCCCGGGCAAAGCTCCTGGAACTTGCGCGCGTATTCCCGGATCCCGATGTTCCCCTCGCCCAGCCGTGTCCACTTTACGGCGATGCCGCCTTTTTCACGCCACACCGCCGTGTCGCGCACGTGACTGGTGAGTACATACGGCGCGAGCGTCTCCAGCGTGAGGTGCGGGTCTTCGAGCACCCAAAGCGGATTGCCCGAATCGAGGCAAACGCCGGTGAAATCCTGGCCGGCGCCCTCGATGAGCGTTTTCAGCTCGCGCGCCTGCATGTCGCCGGCATGATTCTCGATTGCGATCCTGATCCCCTCGCCGCTCGCAATCGACCGCACGCTGCGCAGGACCTTCACCGTATTCTCGATGTGGCCTTCGATTGGAATCGGGCCGGTGCGGTCCGCCATCGTTCCCAGGAACGTTCGCACGATGGGCGAACCTGCCACCTTTGCCGCGCGGATCATTCGCGTGAGCTGCTCTTCCGCCGTCCCCTGTGCCGCGTCGAACGCTTTGGATGAAGGACAAATGGAGCGCATCCCCAGCTCGAGCGAGACCCCAAGGCGAGACGCGTGGTCGCGCACTTTTTTCAGGTGGGCTTCGTCGAGGCCGCCGAGGAAGCGGATCTCGGAGAAGTGCACCACCTTCGCATTCCACTTGGCGCAGTAATCCAGATACTGGAACGGCGACCAGCCCTGCGACCGGATGCTGAACAAGTCGATTCCGAAACGGACCGGAGCGGCCGCCTGGGGTGCAGCAGCGGCGGCAGCCGCGGAGGCTGTGGCAAGGAAGTGGCGTCGTCGCACGTACCTTATTCTATAAGCTGTCCGGAGCCGGCGCTGACTTCCGTTTAGCGCACCGTAGCCACAGCCCGCAGCGGCGCCCAGGCCAGGTCCAGCCACGTATTGTTCATCGTGCTCTGCACGAAGGCGAGCGTGTCCACCTGAAACCGTTGTTGAAACGCGCACTCCGACCAGCGGCGCCGCGCATATTCGGCCATCTCCATCGCTCTCTGCGAATCCAGCTCCTGCGCGATCGTGATGTGCGGGTGGTAGTCGAAGGGCTCCTGAAACTCCAGCGGCCCGACGTTCATCGCCTTGTGCATCGCGCGAAGCTGTTTCTCGCCTTTCCCGATTCCGATATACACCACGTCGGTGACCGGGAAGAGCTCGACGCGCGCGGCTTCGATTACGAACGGCGGAAACTCCGCCACCAGGTTGCGCACGGTTTCGCGCGCGGTGTTGACATCGCCCGAGATCGGACGCGGAGGCAGGATCGTCACGTGCGCGTGCGGCTTGCACCCGGGGACGATCTCCTTCCGCAAGTCGTCAAGGAACTTACCCAAGGGATCCGGAATATACGTGACCAGCGCGAAACAGTTCAGGCGGTCGTGGCCGTTTGGATGGCAGACCATTCTCCTATTGATATACTAAAAGAAACACCAGGTGCAAGAGAATCTTGAGGTCCGCGGCGCGCGGGTCCATAACCTGAAAAATATCGATGTTGCGATTCCGCACAACCAGTTCACTGTAATCACGGGTGTGTCGGGGTCGGGGAAGTCTTCTCTCGCCTTCGACACGATTTACGCAGAAGGCCAGCGGCGGTACGTGGAATCGCTCTCGGCCTACGCGCGCCAGTTCCTCGAGCGCATGGAGAAGCCGGACGTCGACTCCATCGACGGCATTGCGCCGGCCATCGCCATCCGGCAAAAAAACACGACGCGCAATCCGCGTTCCACGGTCGCGACGTCGACCGAGTGCTACGATTTTCTGCGGCTCCTGTACGCACGCGCGGGCCAGACGTGGTGTCCGAACTGCGGAATTCGCGCGCAGCGCGACACGGTGGACCAGGTGGCGGCGCGCATGCTGGGAGAGCCCGAAGGGTCGCGCTGGCAGGCGCTGTTTCCGGTGCAGACAGGCGACGGCGTGCGCGAGCGCCTCTTCGATCTTCGCAAAAAAGGCTTCACGCGGCTGTATCAGGCCGGGCATATCTTCGAATTCTCGACGCCCGAATCGCTGCTCGAAATCGATTTCGCGCGCCCTCTGTTCGTGCTCGCCGATCGCATCGCCATCTCGCCGGATCTCCACACGCGCCTGGTCGACACCGTCGAGATTTGCTACCGGCACGGCGCCGAGGTGATCTTCGAGCCCGCGGGCGGCGGCGAAGTGGTCCGCTTCAGCGAGAAGTTCGCCTGCAAAAAATGCAGCCTCGAATTTCTGGAGCCGGAGCCTCGCCTGTTCAGCTTCAACAGCCCCGCCGGCGCTTGCCCGCGCTGCCTGGGTTTCGGCAACACGGTCGACTACGACCTGAACCTGATTGTGCCGGACCGCTCGCGCACGCTCAATCAGGGCGCCGTCAAACCCTGGCACAAGACGGAGTACAAGCACTGGCTCTCGCATCTGAAGCTGGTGGCGCGCGGGCGAGTCCGTATGGACGTTCCGTATTGCGACCTCGCCGGGAAGGAGCGCGACTTCGTCTATCGCGGCGACGGAAAAGACTTCGCCGGTATCCGCGGATTCTTCGCCGCGCTCGAGCAGAAAAAATACAAGCTGCACGTGCGCGTTTTTCTCAGCCGGTACCGCGGCTACACCGCCTGTCCGGATTGCGGCGGCTCACGGCTCCGCCGCGAAGCGCTGAACGTGCGCGTCTCGGGTAAAACGCTGCTCGATGTCGTACAGATGAACATCGCTCAGGCGCTCGATTTCTTCGAGCACCTGGCGCTGGAGCCGGAGCAGTCCGCCGTCGCCAGCAAGATCCTCATCGAGATCCGCCAGCGCCTGCGGTTTCTCAACGACGTGGGACTGGAATACCTCACGCTCGACCGGCTGTCCTCGACGCTCTCCGGCGGCGAAGCGCAGCGCATCCAGCTCGCGACCTGCCTTGGCTCGCGGCTTGTCGGCGCCTGCTATGTTCTCGACGAGCCTTCCATCGGACTCCACAGCCGCGACACCGGACGGTTGATCAACATCCTTCACGAGCTGCGTGAGCTCGGCAATACGATCCTGGTGGTGGAGCACGACCCCGACGTCATGCGCGCCGCAGATTACATCGTTGACCTCGGGCCCGGCGCCGGCGAAAACGGGGGCCGCGTCGTCTTTACGGGTACTTTCCCCGAGCTGCTCGCCGGCTCCAACGGCTCGCTCACCGGCCGGTATTTGCGCGGCGATCTGAAAGTCTCGCGATTCCGGTTCCGGCGCCTGCGCGACTCCAAGAAGTTGCTGCGATTTTCCGGAGCGGCCGTCCACAACCTGAAGAGTATCGACGTGGAGATTCCGCTCGGCCTGATGGTTGTGATTACAGGCGTTTCGGGCTCGGGAAAATCGACGCTGGTGTACGACGTCATCCACCAGTCCCTGCGCGTGCTCATGCGAAATGAAACGGACGATTTTGTGGCTGAGGCGGAAGAGGATGGCTCCGAAGGGCCGCGCATGGGCTGCCGCAAGGTCGAAGGAGGCCAGCACATTCGCGAACTGGTCATGATCGACCAGTCGCCCATCGGCAAGACACCGCGTTCGAATCCGATCACGTACATCGGGGCGTTCGACCAGCTCCGCCAGATTCTCGCGGCCACAACCGAGGCCAAGAAGCGCGGCTATACGCCAGGGCACTTCTCGTTCAACCTGCCTGGCGGGCGGTGCGAGACTTGTCAAGGCGACGGCACCGTCAAGGTCGAGATGCAGTTCCTCGCCGACGTCGAACTGATCTGCGAAGAGTGCAAGGGCACGCGTTTCAAGAGCAGCGTTCTCGATGTCACCTACAACGGCAAGAACGTCCACCAGGTTCTGCAACTGACGGTCAATGAGGCGATCGCCTTCTTCGCCGACAGGAAGCGCCTGGCGTCGAAGCTCCAGGTGCTCGCGGAGGTCGGCCTCGGCTACCTGCGGCTCGGCCAGTCCGCTACGACGCTTTCGGGCGGCGAGGCCCAGCGCGTCAAACTCGCGGCGCACCTGGCGCAGGCAGCCTGCATGAACACGCTGTTCATCTTCGACGAGCCAACGACGGGGCTTCACTTCGACGACATCGCCAATTTGATCGACGCCTTCCAGCGGCTGATCGAAAAGGGCGGCAGCCTGTTGGTGATCGAGCACAACCTCGACGTGATCGAAGCGGCCGACTGGGTGATCGACCTCGGACCCGAAGGCGGGGATCGCGGCGGCTGGGTGGTGGCGACGGGAACTCCCGAGCAGATCGCCAAGGTGGAAGGTTCGCACACCGCGCGCTATCTGCGGGAACGGCTGTCGTCGCGATAAATCCTGCCTTCCTTCATCACGAAGAAGACCTTCTCCGTCGCGCGGATGTCGGCGGTTGGATCGCCCGGTACGGCGACGACGTCGGCCTGCTTGCCCGGCGCGAGCGTACCGGCGCGCTCGGAGATTCCGAACAGCTCCGCGTCGACGCTCGTGCCGGCCTTCAGGGCGTCAATCGGTTTCATGCCGCGCTCAACCATCAGCCGGAACTCCTCGGCATTGCGGCCGTGCGGAAAGACGCCGGCGTCGGTGCCGAGCGCGATGCGCACGCCCATCGAGATTGCCTTGCGCACCGTCACGTCGATACTGTCCATCGCCTGGCGAGCCTTACGCTCCTGGCGTGGGTCCAACTTCTGCCCCGCGGCCAGTTGCTCCTTGATGCCCTGGATTGCCATCAGCGTCGGCACATAGTAGG
>JBOGMR010000230.1:0-3944 GCA_050746825.1 Bryobacteraceae bacterium
TCCCAATAGCAGCCCCTGCCCGGCTCTCGTTCGATAGTCTCGTGCGCGTACTTACGGAGCACCCAGCCGTGCGAAAGCGGCTTCTCGAAAACGGCTATGCGATCAGAAGCCCTGCGCCGTTCTTTGAGGACCCAACCGTCGCGCTGTAGCCGGACATAGTAAACACCCAGACACTCGTCGCCGTAGAGTCTGGGCGGCTCGAAGCCCAGGTCGCGACGCACTTCGTAGTCGTCGCGGCTCTCGCGAATCGGGAAGTCGCCGTAGCCCCCGTTCAGCCAGTAGTTGGACTTCCAGGTGAACAGCCCCCCACCGTTCCAGCAGTCTCCCTTTCCGAACAAGACGACCGCCTTCAGCCAAGGTGCGCGCGACACGGCGGTCCACGATCCACGAGTTTCGGAAGACCACTTTCCGTTCATCGCGAAGTAAATCATGTAGCGGCCGTCCGGCGAGAGGTCGCTCCGGCGCTCGAAGATTCGTCCGCGCAGCCATTGACCGGGCGTGAATCGATCGCTCTTCCGATCCCATGAATAAGTGCACACAGATTTCGAGGGACCTCGCCGGATGACGACCCCAACCGGAGCGTCACTCGCGAGCAAGACATGCAGTCGCGCTGGGAATCTGTTCATGCCATCGGCGATGGGCGGTTTGCTTAGAGTCAGAATAGCAGAGCAGCCTGAATACACACCCTGCGCCGGCAGATTCGCGCTAGAGTGAAGTCATGCTGCGGTATCGCGAAGTGCAGCGGCGCCATCCTCTGTGGTGGATCCCGCCGCTTGCGCTGATCGCGTCGTTCATGTGCACCACCTATCTGACGTCCATCCTGGACCACAGGCCCCCAGGCGTTGCCGTTTTGCTGATTGCCATCCTGAGCGTGCAGGGAGTTGTGTTTTGCCTACAGCGGATGGTCACGCTGATTGAGGACAAAACCGTGTGCCTCAGGCTCGGCAGAACGCTCAAGCGCATTCCGCTCTCCCGAATCCGCCGCATCGAAGTGCAGCCAATTCCCCGGCCGTGGAATAGCGGCGTATGGATTCCGGCTGGGCGCGGTGTCGATGGATGGATCTTCAACCTTAGGGCACGCGCAGGAGTACAGCTTGTGCTGCGTGAGGGCCAGCGTATTCTGATAGGCTCGCGCGATCCGGAAGCACTGGCCGCGGCGATCGATGCGCGACGACGAGTCGCGGCTTGAACGTCTATTTGCTTCCTTCGAGAATGAACGTCGGCGCTAACCCCGACGACGAAGAGTACCCGGCCGCAGTTCCCGTCGAGAGCCAACTCGAGCAACTCTGCACCCTGCCGAGATAGGCGTGCGGATGGACATCGACCCGGAACTCGCGGAACTCGAGCTGCCCGTAGGTCTCGACCGGAAAGATCGACTTCGCCGGACCCACTCTCTCCTGTACCACGTACGGAGTTCGCCGCGACTGCTGCAGCGCGCGCTCCCAGGCCGCGTCATCCATCTCCCATCCGAAGAACGCACCCTGTCCGCCGTAATCGTCATTCGGCTTGAGCACCAGGTTCTTGCGATGCTTCGTGATGTAGTCGAACAGATCGACATTCCTGCTCTTGACCGTTGTTTTGCCGGGTGCGACCAGCCGCGTCCACGGCACGTGTTCGCGAATGGCCTTCTTCTCCGCCGCCGGAAATTTCGCCGTCAACGACTCGTCCGTGAGCAAGCCGAAGAACGCCTTCTTGTGCGCCAGCTCGGACCGGAAGCTGTTGACCATGCAGACGCGCCGCGCCCGATAAGCCTGCACCAGCGGGTGCGTCAGGTCGAAACGCTGTAGAAACTCCTGCACGCTCACGCGCCGGTACATCAGGTCGATCTCAAAATTCCCGCGCCGCAGAACGTCATTGCGGAATTCGAGCTGGTCGGGCGACACCAGTTCGGTCTCGTACCCTTCGTTACGGAAGAACTCGCGGAAGATTTCGAATTCGCTGGGCGCGGGCGCGAAGCCGCTGCGAAATTCGAGGATGCCGATGCGCGGCTTCCGCCGTCCGCCGAATTGCTTGTATGCCGCCAGCAGCGCCGTGAGCAGAGGCTTCTTGCCGCCAATGCGCGCCAGCTTGTGCCGCTTGCGAAATTCCTTCACGGGCGGAGCGGTGTAGAAGATCTCGGCGAGCGCATCGGCCCAGGCGACGCCGCTCGGCGAATCGGCATTGTACTGCACCAGGTGCAGCGACCCGTTGGTGACGTGCGAGTCGAGGCGGCTGATCACCTCGAACATCTTGTAGCCAGGGTCGATCGACGCCAGCATTTTTTCCGCTGGCAGCAGCTCGAGGCGCGCCTGCAAGGCCGGAGTCGCGAGCACCATTTCCTGCATGCGATCGACCGCCGAGATCAGCGTTTCCGCCGTGCGGACCAGGGAATCGTATTGGCGGCGCGTCAGCAGATGAGGGCGCAGGAATGGACAGAGCATGCGCCCGCCCGCCGAGAGGTGTTCGGCTTCCATTCGCTTGCGCAACTCGGGAACCCACGCCAGATCGCGGTAGGGCTCGCTCTGCAAGATCCTGTGATATCGTGAAATTGCTTCGTCAAGCTGAGCCATCGGTCGATGTCGTAGTAAACGGGGCCTTTTCTATTCGTTAGTATCGCACAGCACGACGTGTGTAGAAAACGCGCAGGAAGCGCCTTAGCCCCGTAAGTCAATGTCGGCAAATCACTTAGGGCTTGAGTACTTTTTTTGGAGCATGCCGGTCGCCATGCCGCGTCCACGCTGCGGCCGTTGGCGGACCAGGCGCCTCGCGCTTTAGCCAACTCTCACATTCTGCGCGCTTTATTTGTTTTGAATGACATTGATATACAATCTCAGTCAGGCTCCCTGCGCCATGACTCTGTCTGTCCTTCTACTCGCGCTCTTCGCCGCCTCGGCCGATTTCACGCGCGACGTGCACCCGATCCTCGCGGCGAGATGCTTCGCCTGTCATAGCGGCGACAAACGCTCCGGCGGTCTCTCGCTCGCCAACTACGCAGAGGTGCTGCGCGGCGGCAAGACTGGCAAAGTCGTTTCACCCGGATCGAGCGCCGGGAGCTTGCTGGTCCGCCGGATTCTCGGCGATGGAATCCCGGCTATGCCGCCTGAGGGTCAGCGGCTCACGGCCACTGAGATCGCCGCCATCCGTTCCTGGATCGACCAGGGCGCGCGCCCACGCCCCGATGCTCCGCCGGCGCGCCCCAACTGGGTTCCCCTGATGGCGCTCTCGAAGCCCGCTCGTCCCGCCGCGCTCGACAAGCGATCCGGTCCGCGTATTTCCGATGCCGTATTCGCGCGCCGCGCGTACCTCGATGTGTGGGGGCTGCTGCCGACGCCCGAGCAGCTCGATGAGTTTCTCCGCGCGCCCGATCGCCCGCGGCTGATCCGAACGCTTCTCGCTCACAACCGCAACTACGCCGAGCACTGGATCACCTTCTGGAACGATCTGCTCCGCAACGACGAGGGCGTCAACTACGCGGGCACCCGCAAGAGCATCACTCCGTGGCTTCTCGCCGCACTCGAATCGAACAAGCCGTATGACCAGTTCGTGCGCGAGTTGCTCGATCCTGCGCCCGGCACGGGACCGGACGGTTTCCTGACCGGAGTGAATTGGCGCGGCGACATCAACGCAAGCCAGACCCCTGTGATGCAAGCGGCGCAAAACACCGCGCAGGTTTTCATGGGCGTGAACCTGAAGTGCAACTCCTGCCACGACAGTTTCGTCAGCCGCTGGAAGCTGAAGGACGCCTACAGCCTCGCGGCGTTCTTCTCGACCGAGCCCCTCGAGTTGGTCCGCTGCGACGTCCGCCTGGGAGAGTTCGTCGAGCCGAAGTTCCTCTACCCCGAGCTCGGCGGCGTCGGTGCAGACGCGACTCTCAACGAGCGTCGTGCGGCAGCGGCAGCGCTGTTTACCCGGCGCGAGAACGGCCGGTTCGCGAGGACCATCGTGAATCGGATTTGGAAGCGTCT
>JBOGMR010000231.1:0-2574 GCA_050746825.1 Bryobacteraceae bacterium
CCCCTGGAAAAGCCGTGCGCGGACACGCTGGCCGAGCGCACACCCTGAATCTTCGCGATACGCTCCCTTAGGCTGGCGGCCAGCGCTGCCGAGCGTAGGCCCTTGTAGCCTCCCGCTTGAGGATCGAGCTGCACCTGAAGGACATTGTCGCGGTCGAAGCCCGGATCGGAGCGCTGGAGGTTGACGAGCGTGTGTACGAACAGTCCGGCGCCGACCAGCAGTGAGAGCGACAGAGCGACCTGAGCGCTGACAAGCAGGCGCGCCGCGCTCCAGCGCCGGATTCCGCCCATCTGCCCGCCAAGCTTCAGCACCGGGCCGGGATCGATCCGCGCAGCGTGCAGGGAGGGAACCATGCCGAAGATAAAACCGGCCGCCAGCGTTACGATTGCGCTGAATCCGAGCACGCGGAGATTCAAAGAGGGTTCGACCGGACTGCCTCCGATCAGGCTGACCAGCAACTTCGTCGTCCACGGCGCGAGCAACAGGCCGAACGCACCGGCGACGGCGCCGAGGAGCAAGCTCTCGACAAACAGTTGGCGCACCAGGCGTCCGCGTCCGGCGCCGATGGCCAGCCGCACCGCGAACTCCCTGCGCCGGACTGCGGCGCGGGCAATCAACAGATTCGACGCGTTTGCGCACGCGAGCAGCAGCACAATGGCGACAGCCCCCATCAGGATGTGCAGTGGCTCGGAGTAGCGCCCGCGAAGCCGCGAGAATCCGCCGGCTCCGGGCTCAACGAGGATAGCGCTCAGATAATCGTTGCGTGCATCGATTCGCAGGTCCGCCTGTACGGCCGGAAGAAGAGCGGCTAAATGACTACGGGCGGTCTCGATGCCCACGCCGGGTTTCAACCTCGCCATCAGATCGAGCCACCCGATGTTGCGAGTATTGAGCCAGGAAGGGGCTTGCATCAACTGCGGCTGGAGTGCGGAGGGGACCCAGAGGTCAGGCGCGCTTCCGATAGATTCACCGAAGAACTCCGGTGGCGCAACACCGGCGACTTCGATCAGCGCACCGCCCACCTGAAGGGTGCGCGTGATGACTTCGTGTGCCGGTCCGAAGTGCCGCGTCCAGAACCCGTGACTGATCACAGCGACGGCGTGTGCGTTGGGCGTATCGTCGGTGCTGGTCAACAGCCGGCCGTGCGCGGGCCGCACGCCAAGAACGGAAAAGTAGTTGCCGGACACAACCGCCGCGTTCACCCGCCGGACCCGCCCGTCCAGGGTCATGTCCGCCGTGAAGCGGGCTGAGGCAAGCACCCCACTGAAGACATCGTTCCGATCGCGGATCCATTGGTAATCCGCGTAGGAGAAGCTGCCGCGCGTTCCGTTGCGCGACGCAGCACTTAGCAGGACAAGCCGGCCGGGGCATTCGACCGGCAGCGTCCGCAAGAGAACCGCGTCGATCAGGCTGAAGATGGCCGTGTTCGCCCCGATTCCAAGAGCCAGCGAGGCGATGGCGGCCGCCGCCAGGATCGGGGTTCGGCGCATTTGCCGGAGGGCGTAGGCGAGGTCGCGTGCGAGGTCCTCGATGAGTTGGATGCGTCGGGCGTCGCGGCATTCTTCTTTGAACTGAGCGATGCCGCCGATCGTACGGAGAGCCGCATTGCGGGCATCGCCGGCCGGCATGCCGGCGGCGAGGTTCTCCGCGATTTGGTGGTCGAGATGGAAACGGAGCTCGGCGTCGAGCTCGTGGTCGACGTGGGCGCGGCGGAGGAGGGAACGGAGGCGTAAGCGCAGTCTGGTCAGTACGCGCATCGATACCTCGATTATCTACAATACGCCCAGGAGTGTCGATAGTCAAGGTATTGTCTGAGGGCGCGTTCGATGCGGATTCTGCGAACGCGCTCAGGTTCTATCCAATTCCGCATCTCGGGCCCATCGTTCGAATGGCGTAGCCGAATGCTGCCATAAATATTTCTTATGCAAAGTGCCTCTTGCATTTCATCGACGCTCAGGATACACTGTTTCAGAGAACGTCAATGGAGACCAGCCGCACATATCCCAAATCCTACGCCGGCGCGGTCGTGTCAGTTCTCGTAGGCATTATTATTATTCTGGTCACCGTAGCCGGCCCCGCTTGAGGCCGCCCGGTTAGAAACCGAGGCCACCAGCGGGGATGCTCAAATCCGGCTGGTGGCCTTTTTTGTTATCCAGCCACGAAAACGAGTTCAAACGAGGCGACTGATGTCGACAAATCTTATGAACGGCGCAAAGATGCTGCTTGAGTGTCTGGTGCGCGAGGGAGTGGAATGCTTCTTCGGCTATCCCGGCGGTGTGACGCTTCCTTTCTACGACGCACTCTACGATCACCACATCCGGCACGTGCTGGTACGTCATGAGGAGAACGCCTGCTTCGCCGCCGAAGGGTACGCGCGCGCGACGGGCAAGGTCGGCGTCTGCTGCGCCACATCGGGCCCCGGCGCGACTAACCTGGTCACCGGCCTGGTCGACGCGATGATGGATTCAATTCCGATCGTCGCGCTCACCGGACAGGTCACCTCGAAGCTCATAGGCAGCGACGCGTTTCAGGAGGCGGATACTTTCGGCATCACGCGCTCCTGCACCAAGCACA
>JBOGMR010000232.1:0-4971 GCA_050746825.1 Bryobacteraceae bacterium
ACATTGGGCACAGGCGCCCGCCCCACGGGCAGGCGATACCGCCTGCCCCACCTCTTCGCAGCCATTTCGCTCCTGTCCATTCAGCCGTTGTGGGGACAGGCGATTTCCGGCGAGCGCATTCGCGCGCATGTGCGGTTTCTGTCGTCCGATTTGCTCGAGGGACGCGGCGTGGCGGTGCGCGGCGGCGAAATCACTGCAGAATACATCGCCAGCCAACTTGCGCTCGCGGGAGCGAAGCCTGCGGGGCCAGGCCGCTCCTACTTTCAGGCGGTGCCGCTGGTGGGGGTGCAGACCGAGCCCGACGCGGCGCTCAGCGTGACCGCGGCGGGCAAGCCAGTCCCGCTCAAGTGGCTCGACGAATTCGTGGGCACGAGCCGGCGGCAGCGCGCCGGGGAGTCGTTCGACGCGGAGGCCGTTTTCGCCGGGCATGGTATCACCGCGCCGGAGTACAAATGGGACGATTTCAAAGACGCAGACGTGAAGGGCAAGGTTGTCATTCTGTTTACGAACGAGCCGCCGTCGACCGAGGCCAACTTTTTCAAGGGCCGCGCGCTCACCTACTACGGCCGCTGGACGTACAAGTACGAGCAGGCGCTGCGCAAAGGCGCAGTTGCCGCGCTGATTATCCACACCACGCCTACCGCGGGCTACGCCTGGGACGTCGTGCGCAACTCGTGGAGCCGCGAAGAGCCTTATGTCAAGCTCGCTCCCGGCGCGGCCGAGCTCGCGTTCGCCGGCTGGCTGACGCGCGAGGCGGGGGAAAAGGTCCTGGCTCTGGCGGGCCGCAACGTCGACGACCTGCTGCGCGCGGCCGGCCAGCGCGACTTCCGTCCGATCCCGCTCGGGTTTCGCGTGCGAGGTTCGATCCGCTCTCGCATTCGCGAGATGAATACGCGCAACGTCGCAGCCATCATCGAGGGCAGCGATCCCAAGGCGTCCGAAGAGGCCGTGATTTTTAGCGCTCACTGGGACCATCTCGGCGTCGGCAATCCGGTCAGCGGCGACGCAATCTACAACGGCGCCGTCGACAATGCGACCGGCTGTGCCATTCTTCTCGAAATCGCGAACGCCTGGGGAGCGCTGTCGCGCAAGCCACGCCGCTCGGCTCTCTTTCTGGCGGTGACTGCGGAAGAAGGCGGTCTGCGCGGCTCGGAATATTACGCGAATCATCCGCTGATCCCTGCCGCGAAAACCGCCGTGGCGCTCAACTACGACGCGCTGCATCCCTTCGGCCGGACCTCCGACGTGGTGCTGAACGGCGCCGAGCGCACCTCCATCTGGCCGGTGGTGCAGAGCGTTGCGCAGCGGTTTCGCCTCACCATTCAGCCTGACCCGCGGCCCGAGCAAGGCAGCTTCTATCGCTCCGACCATTTCTCGTTTGCGCGGGCCGGGATTCCGTCGTTCACGATCAAGGAAGGCACAAACTTCGCCGGAAAACCGCCCGGCTACGGTGACGAGGTTTTTCGCGAGTACAACACGAAGCACTACCACCAGCCCTCCGACGAGTACAAGGACGATTGGGACTTCGCCGGTCTCGAGCAGATGGCGCGCTTCGGGTTCACGCTGGGTATGGAAGTGGCAAACATGCAGGGGCTGCCAGCACGTCTCAGTGGGGCGGGCCTCTGACCTGCCCTACAATGAAGTCATCGGATGAAAATTGCTCTCGGGCAAATCAATACGACTGTGGGAGACTTCGCCGGGAATGCGAAGCGGATGACCACCACGGCGCGCGACGCTGCGGCCCGTGGAGCGAGCGTAGTGGTCTTTCCCGAGCTGTCCCTCACGGGCTACCCGCCGCGCGATCTGGTCGAAAAGCCGAGCTTTCTCGAGCGCTGCGAAAACCATCTGCAGCGGCTCGCGGCGGATACCGCGGATCTGCCGGTCGGCATCATCTGTGGCTACGCCGGGCGGCCGGAAGCCGAGACCGGAAAGCGCGCCACCAACAGCGCCGCGCTGCTCCACAGCGGCCAAATTGTCTTCCGGCAGAATAAGATGCTGCTGCCCACCTACGACGTCTTCGATGAGGCGCGCTATTTTCTGCCCGGCCAGTCGCAGCAGCTCATCGAGATCGAGGGCCGCCCGGTCGCGCTCACCATCTGCGAAGATGCGTGGAACGACAAGCAGTATTGGGAGCGGCCTCTCTACTTCCGCGATCCGGTTGATGAGCTCATCCGCGCGGGCGGGCAGATCCTCATCAGCATCAACGCGTCGCCCTACCACATGGGCAAACGCGCGGTTCGCGCCGACGTCTTCTCTGCCGCCGCCAAGCACCACGGCGTGCCGATTGTCTACGTTAACCAGGTCGGCGGAAACGATTCGCTGGTGTTTGACGGTTCGAGTTTTGTCGTTACTCCGAACGGCCGGTTTGTCGCGAGCGCGCGGTCGTTCGACGAAGACCTGATTTTCTACGACACAGAGACGGGAGAAGGCGAGACCCACGCAAACCTCGCCGACGAGTGCGAAGCGGTCTATGAAGCGCTGGTACTCGGCACCCGCGACTACATTCGCAAGTGCGGTTTTCGCCAGGTGCTCATCGGCCTGAGCGGCGGCATCGATTCGTCGCTCACCGCCGCGATCGCCGTCTCCGCGATCGGCCGCGAAAACGTTGTCGGCGTTGCCATGCCCGGCCCGTTCTCTTCCGGGCACAGCGTCGCCGATGCGCGCGCACTTGCGGATAATCTCGGAATACGGTTCGAGAGGGTCGCCATCACCAGCGTCTACGAGGAGTTTCTGCGCGTGCTCGATCCGGTGTTCGCGGGCGCGTCGCGCGACGTCACCGAGGAGAATATCCAAGCCCGCCTGCGCGGCGTGACGCTCATGGCGCTGTCGAATAAATGGGGCGCGCTGGTGCTCACCACCGGCAACAAGAGCGAGCTGGCGGTCGGCTACTGCACGCTCTACGGCGACATGTGCGGCGGCCTCGCCGTGATCAGCGATGTGCCGAAGACTCTGGTCTACACGCTCTCGCGCGTCGCCAACCACAGGCTCGGCGGCTCCATTCCCGAGTCGGTGTTCGTGAAGCCGCCCTCTGCCGAGTTGCGGCCGGATCAGAAGGACTCGGATTCGCTCCCGGAATACGACGTCCTCGACCGGATTCTCAAAGCGTACATCGAAGACTACCAGCCTCCCGGCCGGATTGCGCTAGACCTGAACCTTCCTCTCGAGCTGGTGCGTGAAATCGCCGCGAAAGTAGACCGCAACGAGTACAAGCGGCAGCAGGCGGCGCCCGGCCTCAAAGTCACCAGCAAGGCGTTCGGCATCGGCCGGCGCTTCCCCATCGCTCAGAGGTACTTCGAATGAGATTCGCAGCTCTGGCTCTTTGCCTCGCGCTCGGCGCGATGCTCGTCTCGCAGCCCGCTCCGCGAGAGCAGGTGGGCCCGCTCACCGGTGGCGGCTTTCTGCTGAACAGCGGATGGCGGCTGTTACCCGCAGGCCGCCAGATTCCCGTCGATACGTTTCCGATGTCGAGCGCGCTATCGCCCGACGGCAAGTTTCTGCTGGTGCTCAACGGCGGCTACAATCCGCCGTCGGTCAGCGTGATCGACCTCGCGACGGAGAAAGAACTGTCGCGCACACGCGCCGGCGATGGCTGGCTTGGTCTTGCATTCACCCCCAAGGGCGACCGCGTGTACGTGGGTGGCGGCTCGCAGTCCGCCGTTTTCGAGTTCACGTTCGCAAGCGGAGCGCTCACCGCCGCGCGTACTTTCCCTGTGGTACCGCCCGAGAAGCGCACCCATCGCGATTTCATCGGCGATGTGGCGCTGTCGCCCGACGGCCGTCTCATCTACGCGGCCGACTTGTATCACGACTCCGTCGTGGTGATCAACCCCCAGTCCGGCATGATCATCGAGCGCTTCAAGACCGGCCGGCGTCCCTACCGGATTCTGTTTCACGCGGACGGCAAATCGTTCTTCGTGACCCATTGGGCCGACGGCACTCTGGGCCACTACCAGGCGGACACCGGCGCGCTGCTTTCAACGGTTCGCATCGGACCGCACGCCAGCGACATGATCTGGCTCGGGGGCAAACTCGCGGGGGAACTGGACGAGCCGAAGTGGATGGCGCGCATCTTCGTTGCTGCGTCGAACACGAACAACGTTTACACCGTTGGCGTGAGCGAGGGGAATGAGCTGCGAGTGCTCGAATCGATTAACGTCGCGATGACGCCGCGCCAGCCGGTCGGGATGACGCCTGGCGGGCTGGCGCTCGCGCCGGACGGCAAGCGGCTGTTCATCGTCTGTTCGGACGCCAACGCCGTCGCCGTGACCGACCTCGCCGAGCGCCGGTCGCGTGTCGTCGCGTTCATTCCCACCGGCTGGTATCCGCTCGCAGCTCGCATGGTGGCAGGGAAACTGTATGTGCTGAATGGCCGCGGCCTGCGTTCTTTCCCCAATCCCAAAGGTCCGAATCCAACGCAGCGGCCCGCGCCGCGCCACGAGGGAATCATCGCGGAAGATTACGTCGGCAAGCTCCAGCGCGGCACGGTCTCGGTGGTTGACGATCTCACGAATCCGCGCCTGATCGAATACTCGCAGACGGTGCTCGCGAACTCGCCCTACCGCGATGCGAAGCTCGACAACGCGGGCGCGCCGCAGGGCAGCCCGATTCCATCGCGGCCCGGCGACCCGACCCCGATCGAGCACGTCATCTACATCGTCAAGGAGAATCGCACATACGATCAGGTTCTTGGCGACATGAAAGAGGGCAACGGAGACCCGAGCCTGGTGCTATTCGGCGAGCGGGTTTCGCCGAACCATCACAAGCTGGCGCGCGAGTTCGTGCTGCTCGACAATTTCTACGTCAACTCGGACGTGAGCGCCGACGGACATAACTGGTCGACCGCGGCGATTGCGCCGGATTACGTGCAGAAGCTTTGGCCGAACAGCTACGCGGGCCGGCGCCGCCTCTATGACTATGAAGGGCAGGAGCCGGCAGCGAGTCCGCCGGCCGGGTATCTGTGGAGTAATGCCG
>JBOGMR010000233.1:0-6541 GCA_050746825.1 Bryobacteraceae bacterium
GCTATTACTCCGGACGCGACAGCGACGGGAGTTGGACGGAGGGCAATACAGGCGACACAGCCTACATTCCGTCGGTTCCGCCCGGCCGTTACTATTTGCTGGTCGAGCCGGAAATGGCGCCCGGCGCAACTCGAATGGATTACGAGTTGACGCTGCGGCGCGATGTGGCCCGCCCAAGTTTTTTCTGGTTCTCGATTCTGTTCCTGCTCATTCCGCCGGTCTACGTGACTATCCGGCGCCTGACTTTCGAACACCAGCGCTGGCAGGAGAGCGACTACGCAACCACCTCCAGCTCTGCTGACGATGGAGACGACGACTGATGACCCAACCCACTTACCTTCTCCTGGGCGCGCTGCTGCTCGGCGCATCCGGCTTTGCGAATTACCGCGGCTGGAGCTTTCTGAACACGAACGAAAGGAAAAACCTCCCGAAGTCGCTGCGCGATAATCCCGGCGCGTACCGATCGCACTACGGGTACTTTCCGCGCTACATCGGAGGCAAATGAATATGGCCGAGTTCCACATCGTGAATCTGATCAACGCGCTCGTTTACGCGGTGCTCGGCATCGTGATCTTCGTGCTGGCGTTCGTGACCGTCGACAAGATCACTCCGATCGACCTGTGGGGTGAAATCTGCAAGGAAAAGAACATGGCGTTGGCGATCCTGGTCGGGGCGATGTCGATCGGCATATGCATCATCATTGCCGCGGCCGTCCACTGAGGCCGGGTGTCCGCAGCGCTTTTTCTTTCCGTCTTCCTGATCGCCGCCTGCGGGCTCATCTATGAGCTGATCGCGGGCACTCTCGCCAGCTATCTGCTCGGCGACAGCGTCTTTCAATTCTCCACTGTCATCGGCAGCTACCTGTTCGCGATGGGCATCGGCAGTTATCTGTCGCGTTTCATCGCGCGCGGGCTGGTGGCGCGCTTCGTCACGATTGAGCTGATGGTCGGCGTGCTGGGCGGGTTTTCTTCCTCAATTCTCTTCCTCGCTTTCGCGTACACGCACGGATTCCGGCTGCTCTTGTATTTGATGGTGTTCGCTGTTGGCGTGCTGGTTGGCCTGGAGATTCCGCTGCTCATGCGGATCCTGAAAGACCGCTTTGCTTTTCGCGATCTGGTCGCGCATGTCCTGACCTTCGATTATCTCGGCGCGCTCGGCGCATCACTGCTGTTTCCGATCTGGCTGGTGCCGAAGGTGGGCCTGGTGCGCGCGGCGCTGCTTTTCGGCATGCTGAACGCCGGTGTCGCACTGTGGTCGACGTTTCTATTCCGCGAACAGATCGCCTCGCCCGTGGCGCTTCGCGCCGCCTGCGGACTCGGACTGGCGGCGCTTGGCCTCGGCATGGCCGGCTCGGAGCGAATCATCTCGACGGCGGATGACAGTCTTTACGCCGACGAGGTCATCCTGTCGCGCAACACGCGTTATCAGCGCATCGTGCTGACGCGCTGGAAGGATGACATTCGCTTGTTTCTCAACGCGCACCTGCAGTTCAGCTCGCGCGACGAATATCGCTATCACGAGGCTCTCGTCCATCCGGGCCTGGCTGCGCTTGGACCGGCAGCGCGCCGCGTGCTCGTGCTGGGCGGCGGCGACGGACTGGCCGTCCGCGAGGTCCTGCGATACCCGAACGTCGAGAGCATCACGCTGGTCGATCTCGATCCGGAAATGACGCGCCTGTTCTCGACCAACCCGATGCTCACAGCGATCAATACCAATTCGCTCCGTTCGCCAAAAGTCCGCATCATCAATGCCGACGCTTTTCCCTGGCTGGAAAAAGCGGAAGAGTCCTTCGATTTCGCGGTGGTCGACTTTCCCGACCCGACCAACTTCTCTCTTGGCAAGCTTTACACCACAGCGTTCTACCGGCTGCTGAAGCGCCGGCTCAGCGCGGGCGGCATGTTCGTCGTGCAGAGCACATCGCCATTATTTGCGCGCCGCTCGTACTGGTGCATCGTCGCGACGATCAAGCAGACCGGCGTACGCGCACACCCGTATCACGTCTATGTACCCTCGTTCGGCGAATGGGGATTCGTACTCGCGTCGGCTCATCCCTATGAAGCGCCTACACGGTTGCCGGAGAACCTGCGCTTTCTCTCCGTGCGGAACGTGCCGCAGCTTTTCGATTTTCCAAACGACATGCTGGCGGTAGACGTCGAACCGAACCGGCTCAACGACCAGGTGCTGGTGCGTTACTACGAACAGGAATGGAGCGAGATCGCACATTAACGCCGCCCTGCACGCGCCGCGAAATCCTGGGCGCGGCGCTGGCCGGCCTCACTCCGAAAACGGACCGGCGCGTCACAGGCTCCTTCGTCAACGAATCCCACCCCCTGGGCCATCGGCTCCGCGACCGCGCCGCATTTCGCGCGCCTGCTGAAACCGTCCGCATCCCCCTCGTCATCGTCGGCGGCGGTATCGCTGGTCTCTCCGCCGCCTGGCGCCTCCTGAAGCGTGGGTTCAGTGATTTCGTTGTGTTGGAAATGGAATTAGAAGGCGGCGGCAATTCGCGCTGGGGACAAAACGAGGCCAGTTCGTATCCCTGGGCCGCGCATTACGTCCCGGCGCCGAACCGCAAGTCCGAACTGGTGCGCGAGTTGTTTGAAGAGTTCGGACTGCTGCACAACGGCGAGCCCGAAGAGCGCCACTTGTGCTTCTCTCCTCAGGAACGTTTATTCATCCACGGCCGCTGGCACGAAGGCCTGGAGCCGCTGGTTGCCGCAACTGCTGCTGACCGTGACCAGTCCCGCCAATTCCAGCAGCGCATGGAAGACTTCCGCGCGACCGGCCAGTTCACCATCCCTGTCGACGAAGGCGCGCGGCCCTCGCCGCTCGACCAGACATCGATGGCGTCGTGGCTCAGCGCAAATGGCTTTACCTCCGCGCCGCTGCGCTGGTACGTGGACTACGCCTGCCGCGATGACTACGGCGCGGCGATCGCCGACACATCGGCCTGGGCCGGCATCCACTATTTCGCCGCGCGCGAGCACGAAGAGAAAGGCCCGTTCACGTGGGCGCAGGGAAACGGCTGGATCGCGGAGCGCCTCCTCGCACGCGCCGCCAAGCAGGTCCGCGCCAACTCGCCGGTCTACCGCATCGCGCGAGAGGGCCGGCGCTTCCGCGTATTCACCGGGCAAATCGCCTACTTGCCCGACGCCGTCATTTTCGCCGCCCCGACCTTTCTCGCTCCCTATGTTTTGGAGGACGCGCCGCCGATTCGCGGATTCCAGTATTCGCCCTGGCTCACCGCCAACCTCACGCTCGACCGCGTCCCACAGAACCGCGGCTTCGATTACGCCTGGGACAACGTCATCTACGATTCGCCCTCGCTCGGCTATGTTGTCGCGACGCACCAGGACTTGCGCACGCACATCGAGCGGACCGTCTGGACGTATTACTGGGCGCTGGCGCGAGGCACGCCTGCAGAGAATCGCCGCCTGCTGCTCGATCGCGATTGGAACTACTGGAAGGAAGCCATCCTCAACGACCTTGCGCGCGCTCACCCCGATATCCGCGCCTGCGTTTCACGCATCGACATCATGCGTCTCGGACACGCGATGGTGCGCCCTGCCCCAGGCTTCATGTTTTCCGAGGACCGCCGCGGCATGGCGGAGCGCCGCGCGGGCAATCTCTGGTTCGCCAACTCAGACCTGAGCGGTATCTCGATTTTCGAAGAAGCTCAGTACCGCGGCGTCCGCGCCGCCGACGCCGCTCTCAAAACACTTCAGCGGTAATTGTCCTCCCGCCGAAGGCCGCAGTAGCTGACCTCAAACCTCCCGCTTCTTCTGCCAAACGTCGTAACGGAAGCGCCAACTCTCGGACCGCAGCCGATACTGGCCCTCACCTGCCTTGACGCCGCGAAGCTTGTGAATCGCGTGGGCACGAGTGGTGTTGAGCGGGTCGCTCTTCAGCTTTGGGATCGCGGCCTTCAGAACCGCCCGGAGTCTTCAAGGTCCAGGTAGTCTTCCATCTCGTCATCATCCATGATGCCTACAATGGGAATCCCTTCCTTCTCAAGGAAAGCTGGATACTCGGAGTGCGGTAACGGTTTCTGATATCATTCCCCCATGAAACGCCGCAGTTTTTTGGCCGCCGCCATTAGCGCGCCGGCAGTTCTTCGCTCCGCCACCGAACGGCGCGGCTACTCGTGGGTTGAAATCGACCGCATGCTAACCCGCGGCGATATCCGTGGACGTCTCACGCGCGACGACCTGCCCACACCCGCCCTCCTGCTGGACCTCGACGCCTTCGAAGCGAACGTCTCGAAGATGACGCAATATGCCCGCGAGCATAATCGCGCGCTGCGGCCGCACGGCAAGACGCACAAATGCCCAGAGGTCGCCAGAGCCCTCATCAAGGCCGGCGCCGTCGGAGCCTGCGCTGCCAAGATCAGCGAAGCCGAGGTCTTCAGCGCTAACGGCGTCGGCGGTTTGCTCGTCACCACCGCCGTGATCGGCAAGCACAAGATCGAGCGCGCCGTGCGGCTCGCCTCGCAGCGGCGCGACACGATGTTCTCCGTCGACAACGCACAAAACGTCCGCGACCTCAACGACGCGGCCGGCGCTGCCAAGATCAAGCTGAATCTCGCCATCGACCTTCTGGTCGGCGGCCGCACAGGAATTCGAACCGGCGACGCGGCGCACGCGCTCGCGCAGCAGATCGCATCGCTGCCGAATGTCAAACTTGCCGGCCTGCAAGCCTACGCCGGCGGCTCCTCGCACGTTGTCGGTTTCGACGCGCGCCAAGCGCATTCGCTCAAGCAAATGACGCCGGCGGTCGAAACGCGCCGCATGATCGAAAGAAGCGGCATCGCCTGCCCGCTCCTCACCGGCGGCTCGACAGGCACCTACAACATCGACTCCGGCATCGACGGCATCACCGAGCTCCAACCCGGCAGCTTTGTCTTCATGGATGTCGACTACATCCGGATCGGCGGCAAAGACGGCGCGGTGTATCGCGACTTCCGCAGCGCGCTCACGGTACTGACCACGGTCGTGAGCAAGCCATCCGACGAAAGCGCGGTGGTCGACGGCGGCCTCAAGGCCTTCTCCACCGATAAGCCCTTCATGCCAGAGCCAAAACAAATTCAGGGCATTACGTTCGCGTGGGGCGGCGACGAACACGGCCGCCTCAACATCGCGAAAGCCAGCGCTCCGGTGAATCTCGGCGACCGTCTCGAGTTCATCATTCCGCATTGCGACCCGTCGGTGAATCTCTACGACCGCATGTACTGCCTGCGAGGGGACAAGGTCGAGGCGGTGTGGCGCATCGCCGCGCGTGGAATGAGTCAGTAAGCGGCCGGCAAAGAAGGAGGCCCCCGATGCAGGAACTGGTTCAGCGTTATCTCAGCCGCGCCCTGTCGCGCCGCGGCTTTATCGAGAGCCTATCGAACCTCGGTCTCACTGCGGCGGCCGCGCAGGCTATTCTAAAACCTCTGGACGCATCGGAGACTGCCGCCGCACGCGCAGACGCGCCGGGCGGAGCCATCGTCGAAGGCACCGGCGGGGCGCTGGTGGTCGCGCAGGCTAAGGCGGCGGGCGCGGAATACCTGTTCACCAATCCCGGCTCCTACGAAGTCGGATTCTTCGACGCCCTGATCGACACTCCCGGCATGCAGCTCATCATGGGACTGCACGAAGGCATCGTGATTGCGATGGCCGACGGCTATCATCGCGTCAGTCGCAAGCCCGGGTTCGTCAACGTCCACGTGATCGCAGGCACCGCGCAGATGGCGGGGCAGCTTTACAATGCCAGCCGCGACGGAAGCGCCCTGGTCATCACGGCCGGCCTGAACGACAACGAGGTCTGGAGCGACGAATCGATCCTCGCGCCGCGCCCCGGCTACGACCAGAAAGAAATCGCGCGCCAGTTCACCAAGATCTCCTGGGAAGCGCGCACGGCCGCGAGCCTGCCGCTGATGTTGCGGCGCGCCTTCAAGACCGCGGCCACCGAGCCCGGCGGACCGGTCTACCTCGCGATGGCTCACTACGCGCTCGAAGCCAAAGGCGTCAAGGCGCAGATTCTCCCCGAGAACCGTTTCATGCTGCGCGCGCGCGTTCGGCCCGACAAATCGTCGGTCGAATCCGCGGCGAAGATGCTCGTGGAGGCCAAGCGCCCGCTGGTGGTCGTTGGCGACGAGGTCTGGAAGTCCGGCGCGCAGGCCGAACTGCTCGCGCTTTCCGAAAAGCTCGGATTGCCGGTGATGGACGGCGCCGCCGGCTACAAAAATTTCCCGGTCAAACACGCCCACCACGCCGGGGCGTTCAGCATGGGCGCCGCGCTGGTCAAGAAGGGCGTCGATGTACTCATCATGGCGGGCGCTCGCGACTTCGGCGGCCGCGTCGTTCCGCAGGGGTCCGAAGCTCCGGATGCGCGCATTATTCGCACCGGCCTCGACACCGCCTCGATGGGACGCAACTATCCGACTGACGTAGCGCTGGTCGGCGACGTTCGCGAAGCGCTGGTCGATCTGCGGGCCGCCGTCGAGTCGCTGCTCATCAAGAGCCGACTTGAGTCGACCGCGCGCGCCCGGTCTGAAGAGATC
>JBOGMR010000234.1:0-2806 GCA_050746825.1 Bryobacteraceae bacterium
GCGAAGCTTGAGGGCGCTGCCTTCGACAGTGAAGTCGAGATCGCGGACCTGAAAGCCGCCGAGCATGTCGCGCATGGCGCCGCCCGCAAGAAAGAGGCTGATTCCGGCAGCCGAGGCGGCGGCTTGCACCTGCGCCACCACGCGGTTCTGGTCCGGGCTCAGGTGGCTCTCCAGCATGAACATGTAGTCGCTCATGGTAACCTCCGCGTCATGTCATGCCCTCGGGTGGTGGTCGTGGTACACGCGAGCCAGTCGCCCGGTGACGACGTGTGTATAGATCTGCGTGGCGCCGATGTCGGCATGTCCAAGCATGGTCTGCACGCTGCGGAGATCGGCGCCGCCCTCAAGCAGAGCCGTGGCAAAGCTGTGCCGGATGACGTGCGGCGACAGGTTGCGAAAAATACCGGCTGCCCGGCCATGACGGGCCAGCAGCTTCCAGAACGCCTGCCGCGAGAGTGGCCCGCCACGCGCGGTGACAAAAAGATAGGCGCTGGTGCGGCCCTTGAGTAGACGCGGGCGGCCCTCGCGCAGATACGTTTGCACGGCCTCGATAGCGGCGCGTCCTACCGGGACGATGCGCTGTTTGTTGCCCTTTCCCGTGGTCCGCAAGTAGCCCATCGACGATTCCAGTTCGCTGGTGCGCAACCGGCACAGTTCGGTCACGCGCAGGCCGGTGGCAAACAGGAGCTCGATCATGGCGCGGTCTCGCACGCCGGTGGGAGTGGCGGCGTCGGGCGCCGCCGCAATCCGGTCGATTTCCTTGCGGCTGAGGAACTTCGGGATTTTCTGCCAGTGCTTGGGAGACGAAATCAGCTCGGTAGGATCGGAATCGATCACAGATTCGCTCATGAGGAACTTGAAGAAACCGCGCAAAGTTGCCAGGCGGCGGGCGATGGATCTCGAGTTCAGCCCGGCTGCATAGAGGCGGTCCAGGTAGGCCCTGACCTCTTCGACCGCAGGGCTGGCCGCGGCTCCCGAACGGCCTTGCAGGAACGAGGCAAAGTGCCGGAGATCAGTACCATACGCCGCAATCGAATTGGCGGCAAGCCCTTTATCCACTCTGCAATAATTGAGGAAGGCCGGCAGGCGGGCGGCGACGAAGCCCTCCCCGTCCCGAAGCCGTGTCTCTCGCATTGTGCCAATGATACAATATTCCCGAAATTGTTTGAAACAAAAATGTTGCTGCGTGGCCAGGGGAGTACCGCTCCATGACGGCCGAGGCTCGATAGACCCGGCCGTTGACTACGAGAATCGGATACTGAGCCGCGACCGCGAGACAGCGGTGGAGCATCCGGAACGGGAGTTGGATTGTCTAGCTCGACGGCGAAAAAGGTGTTCATCCGGCGGTTCGATCGCGAACCCTTAACAGGCTTTGTGAACCTGGCGAGCTATCTGCAGCCGGGCGGTATCGAGCTGTTGACTCCGAGCGGAGCCCTCAACGTCGTTCCCTATGAGCAAGTCAAGGTGGTCTGTTTCGTCAAGGATTTCGACGCGGCGGAGGCAGGAGGCGAAAAGCGCGTGTTCACGGCGAGGCCGAAGCTTGACGGGCTCTGGGTGCGCATGGTCCTTAGGGATGGGGAGGTCATGGAAGGGGTCCACTCCAACGACCTGCTGCAGATTGGTGCGACCGGCTTTACTCTGACCCCGCCGGATCCGTTCTCCAACAATCAGCGTCTGTTCGTGCCGCGGGCCGCGCTTCGTGAGATTCAGGTGCTCGGTGTGGTAGGGAGCCCGCTCACGCGGCGGAAGAAGAAAGAGACGCCAGCCGAGCAGATCGGCCTGTTTGAGCAGCCTTCCGAGTAGTCGCGAGAAACGCGGGAACTTTCAAGCTGACTCCTGCGTAATTCTCTGCAACCGAGGTGAATCATGCTCAAGGCGAGCTCCTGGACGGTGGCCGCGGCTCTTGTGCTGCTGGCCGGATGCGACTTCGAGGGTTTTTCGATCGGCAGCGCGACCGCCTATCAAAAAGACTTTCACTACACCCACACGCTGAAGAAAGGCGGCAGATTGTCGCTCGAAAACTTCAACGGTCCGGTCGAGCTGTCCGGGTGGGACCAGGAGACGGTGGAAATCAGCGGCGCGCTGTATGCTTCATCACCGGAGTTGCGCGACGCCCTGAAGGTCGACATTCAATCGGCGCCGGATTCCCTCTTCATCCGGACGGTGCGTCCTCCGGCAGGAACCCGAGGCAACTACGGCGCGCGTTATGTCCTCCGAGTGCCGCGGAGTGTCGAGCTCGATCGCGTCGTGAGTTCCAACGGAAAGATCCGCATCGAAGACATCACCGGGACAGTACGGTTGAGAACCTCTAACGGCCACGTCGAAGTAGTTCGAGTGCGCGGGACGGTCGAAGCGACGACCTCGAACGGAAGCGTCGGCTTGCGCGACGTGGAAGGCCCGGTAACGGTGAGAACCTCGAACGGCGGGGTCAAGACCGAGGATTTGAAGGGTGCGGTTGACGCCACCACCTCGAATGGGTCGATTCACGCGCACATCGCCAGGACGGACCCGCGCAGGCCCATGAAGCTGGAGACTTCGAATGGAGGCATCGAAGTGTCCATGGAGTCGGGCGCTGCGAGCGATCTTCGTGCGTCCACGAGTAACGGGGGCATCACGGTGCGGCTGCCGCCGGGAGCCGGAGTCCGGGTGCGGGCCCAAACGTCGAATTCGTCGATATCCACAGATTTCGACGTGCGTCGCGAGGGGACCAACAACAAGCACCGGCTTGAGGGAACCATCGGAGACGGCGGTGCGATGATCGAGCTCGCATCCTCAAACGGTGGGATCCGCCTGCTGAAGCGGTAGC
>JBOGMR010000235.1:0-5251 GCA_050746825.1 Bryobacteraceae bacterium
GTGTTAATGAAGATTGCCGAGTGCTTCATCAACTCGAACTGCGCCCGCCCGGCGAAACCTCGCGTCTGATCGGAAAGGCGCAGGTGCAGGCTGACAACGTCACTCGCGCGCAAGACTTCCTCGAGGGACACCAGCGTGAAGCCGAGCGCCGGATTCGGATGCATGGTCCAGGCAATCACTCGCATCCCGACGGCCTCGCCCAGCTTCGCAAACCGCCGCCCGATCGCGCCGAGCCCGATAATCCCGAGCGTTTTCCCGGTCAGATGCACGCTCTGTCCTCGCGGCCACCTGCCCGCACGCACCTCCGCGTCGATCTGCGGAATGCGCCGTGCCACCGCCAGCATCAGAGCGAGGCAATGTTCCGCGATCGCCGGCGCCGCCACCCCAGGCGTATTTGTGACGGCGATGGACCGGCGTCGCGCGCCTTCGAGATCCACGTTGTCTGTACCGGTTCCCCAGAGCGAGAGCATGCGCAGGTTGGGACACGCATCGAAGACGCGCTGCGTAAACCGCGATGACGAACGAATGTTGATCACGATCCCGGCATCCCGGATGCGCTCGATCAGGCGATCCTCGGAGCCGGGAAGGGTGTCGTGATAATCAACGGTGGTGTTTGCCGTGTACTCGCGATAGGCGGCGCTGTTAGCCATCACTGGCGGCGCGTCGTCGGGGATGACAATCTTCACTTGCGGTTCGGATGCCCCAGGGGCAGCAGGTTCTCGTTGTCGAAGACCACACCGATGAACGCCACGGCCATCTCATCGTTCGTGCCTTCGCCCCACCGGACAGGCACAATCGGCTTGTTCGGATTCTTCGGGTTATTCTCCGAGTTGTCGTAAGTCGCAGTCAACCGAACGGTCGCGCCCACGGGCAGCCGCACAGGCTCGACAAAGGTGTAGAAGCCCTGCCAGTTGAAATCCCACTTGTCGATGAAGATCAGAGGATCGGTTTTGCCCTGGTAGGCCGATTCCACCTTAATCTGCCGCCCCAACAAGTGCATGTGCGGCGCAACCACGATCGCCTTGGCCGCAAGGAACGGCAGCACCGTCAAGGACGCCGTCACCTCATAGTTCTGCGCGCCGGCGGGAATCGTGAAACCGTCATTCACGAGCGGGATGTAAATCAGCCGTTTGTTGACCGAATCCTTCTTCGCGAAATACAAGCCGACTTTCGTCTGATCCGGCAGCTCCAGACCATAGGGATGATAATGCACCTGCATCACGAGACGCGATCCCTTCGGCACGAGCACGCCGATGCCTTCCGGAAAGTACCGCGTCCGCAGGCCGGGCGCCCAACCTCCCAGCGACCCGCCGATACTGAGCTGGAAGTTCGGCCCGCCGAAACAAGTGTAACCAGGCTGGCCGTCTTTCCCATCGAGCTTCAGCGATTGCCCCGTCTCATCGATGAACAACAGCACGTGATGCACGGTCTGCCGCTGGCCCGGCAGCACCTGAGCCGCCGTCACAAAGCGCGTTTCCTCCATCACCTGGGGCAGCACGAAACAGCGGTACGTGTCCGCGGGCCGCGCCGGCGGCGTGTACTCGGGCATGGTCAGCACCATCTCGGGTTCGCCCAGCTCCCAGGGGCTGGGATTCGCAGGCACAGGTTCGGGAAGATCCGCCGGATCTCCCTCGGCCATCCCCGCGGCGATCCAATCCAGAATGTTGCGCCGTTCCTCTTCCGTCAGGCCAAATGAGTCGCGGAACTCGTTGTATCCGGGAGCCGGTTTCCACGGCGGCATGATGCGCGCGCTGACTGCACGCTGGATATCCTCGGCGTATGTGCGTGTATCTTCGTAATTCAGCAACGCGAACGGCGCAATGTCGTTCGGCCGGTGGCACTGCTGACACTTGGTCTGAATAATGCGTGCGACTTCCCGTGAGTACGTGACCTGAGCCGAAGCAGAGCCGGCGAATAAAACTGCAAGGACAATCGAGGACCGCACAGTACCTCCCAGTGTAATACAGATACCGGTAGTAGGACGCAGCGCGCTCAAAAGGGTTTCCGGCGAATGCAGACTACCGCGTGCGCTTCCGCCGAGCGCCCTTCGCCCACTGGGCCCACTTTCTCCGCCGTCTTGAATTTCACCGAAACGCGGTCGATCTCCAGAGCCAGGGTCGCGGCGAGCTTCTCGCGAATGGCCGAACGGAAATCGCGGAGTTTCGGACGCTCGAGGATCACCGTGGAGTCGACGTTAATCACTTCAAAGCCCGCGGAGCGCACCAGCGCTGCGGCGTGGGTGAGAAACCGCAGGCTGCCCACGTCCCGCCATTGCGGGTCCGTGTCCGGGAAGTGCATCCCGATATCGCCGAGCGAGGCCGCCCCCAGCAGCGCGTCGGTGATGGCGTGCGAAAGCACGTCGGCATCGGAGTGGCCCTCCAGACCCAGGTCGAACGGAATTTCGACTCCGCCCAGGATGAGCGCGCGATTCGGACCCAGGCGGTGAACGTCCCAGCCAATGCCGGTTCGGACTTCGTTCAACGCTGCTCCTGCGCGGCCCGCTCGGATTGCGAATAGAGGCGCGCCAGCTCCATGTCAGTTGGCTTGGTGATTTTGATGTTGCGATCCGAGCCCAGCACGACACTGACTTCAACGTCGTCGATGCGCTCCACCAGACTCGACTCGTCTGTTCCCGTAAACCCGTCCGCGCGCGCCTGTTCGAATGCCCGGCGCAGCAGCTCGTACCGAAAAACCTGAGGCGTCTGCGCAAGCACGAGCCGCTCGCGAGGAATCGTTGCGCGGATCTTGGCGCGATTGGTGTGAGGGCGGCCCACTTGCTTCACGGTATCGACGGGAACAATCCCCACAATCGCGGCGCCGGATTCGGACGCCTCGGCAATCACTTTCTGAATTGTCTCCAGATCGATGAAGGGTCGCACGGCGTCGTGGACGGCGACCAGATCCGTCGCGGGATCGACCACCGCCAGCGCGTTTTCCACCGAGTCCTGCCGCGAATCACCGCCTTCGACGACGTGGACAGGCTTGGCGAGCGCCGCCTGCGCGACCATCTCTCTGGCCCAATCCAGATCTTCCCGCCGGACAGATACGACGATCTCGCTCACAGTCTCGCAGGCAGCGAACTTCCGCACGGTGTGCAGGAAAATCGGCAAGCCCTCGAGCAGCATGAACTGTTTTCGGCTGGTGCCAACCCTTTCCGCCGATTTTTCGGCGGTCCTGCCCATGCGCGTGCCCAGCCCGGCGGCGGGCAGAATCACCGCAACCTTCATCCTTCCACCGCCGCCTGTTCCTTGGTCCGGGTGCGGTCGGGACGATCCCCCGATCCGGTTCCGTGCATGCGGTCGTCGAACTTGCCGAAGATCATTTTCCCGGCCGTAGTTTGCAGCACGCTGGTCACGGAGATGTCGATCGTTTTCGAGATCATTCTCTTGGCATTGTCGACCACGACCATTGTCCCGTCGTCGAGATACGCCACTCCCTGGTTGTACTCTTTGCCTTCCTTCAGGATGAATACGCGCATCACTTCGCCGGGCAGCACGATCGGCTTGAGAGAGTTCGCCAGCTCATTAATGTTCAGCACGTGAACGCCGTGAAGCTGCGCGACCTTGTTCAAGTTGAAGTCGTTGGTGACGATCTTGCAATCGTACGCTTTCGCGAGCTCGATCAGCTTCATGTCGACTTCGTGTACCTGCGGGAAATCGTCCTCGACGATTTGCACATTCAGGTGTGCCATCTTTTGGAGACGCTGCAGGATGTCGAGACCCCTGCGCCCGCGGTTGCGCTTCATCGAGTCGGCGGAATCGGCGACTAGTTGAAGCTCGCGCAGCACGAACTGCGGAATCACCAGCGCGCCGTCGAGAAAGCCGGTCTCTGCGATGTCGGCGATCCGGCCGTCGATGATGACGCTGGTATCGAGCAGCTTGAACGAGGCCTTCGAACTTTTTTCGCCCGTGAAGACTCCGCCCAGAGCCGACAGATCCAGCAGATCGCCCTTACTGGCGCCAACCACCAGTCCGACGTAGGTCATCCACAGCAGCAGGCAGATCTGCACAAATTGAATCGTGCGCGAGCCCTGGGGCGCTGCCAGGCCGATTACCAGAGACATCAGGTACGCACCCAGAATTCCCATGACCGAGCCGAACGCCGCGCCGATCAGCCGCTTCATGCTGACCCGCCGCACGCGCATTTCAAATAAGATAATTGCGGCTCCGAATAGCAGCCCTCCGGCTCCCGCCAAACCTGCCGACGCCTCGAACGGCCTCAGAAAATAAGCACACGCGGTTAATACCGCAATGAAGACCACCCGAACAATAATGAGGTCGACCAATTGTCACCTCCCACCCGTAATCCCCGCCTGCCGTGCAATCGCTGCGAGCAGGAATTATAATCCTGTAGAAACGGCACGCGGGAAGAGTATACCACTGAATGACTGATTTCGTTCGAGTTGGCATCATCGGTGCGGGAGGAGCGGCTCGAGCGATTCACGCACCCGGATTTCGCCTGTATCCGGGCGTCGGAATCGCGGCGGTTTGCGACTCCGATGCGGCAGCGGCGGACGCGCTGGCGAGCGAACTCGGGGCCCAGGTCCATACCCGTTACGACCAACTGCTGGCGCGCGGCGACGTTGATGCAGTCGTCATTGCGACGCCCAACCACTTGCACAGGGAAGTCGCTCTGGCGGCGTTCGACGCCGGCAAGCATGTGCTCTGTGAGAAACCGCTCGCCCTCGATCGCCGGCAGGCGGAGGACATGCTGCGTGCCGCCGAGGCGTCGGGGCGCGTTCACATGACGGCCTTCACGTACCGGTTCGTGCCGGCGCTGCAATATATCCGCAGCTTGATTGAGCGTGGCGAGCTGGGGACGATTCGCACGGTCCGTGCGGCTTATCTCATGGCGCTGTCCAGGCATTTGCTGGGCTGGCGCTCGAGCCGGAAGTTCGCCGGGTCGGGCGTGCTGGCCGACGTCGGATCGCACTTGATTCACATGGTGCAACTTCTTGCCGGCGGCCTCAAGGAAGTGTGCGCGTCGAAGCGCCGCTTCCGGGAGGACCCGGCATCGGATGTTGACGACTGGATTGCGTTCCTCGCCGGGTTCGAATCCGGCGCGTGTGGCACGTTCGAGATTTCGCGCGTCTGTGCGGGGCGCGGCGCCGCCATTACGGAAGAGATTTTCATCGAGGTGTACGGCTCCGGCGGAACCGCGCTTTTCTCGCTGCAAGATCCGTGGGGCGTGCGGCTGGTGACGGGCCAGGCCGCAGACGATCCCGCGTGCGTGATCGAGCGCCGCGATGTCC
>JBOGMR010000236.1:0-4142 GCA_050746825.1 Bryobacteraceae bacterium
CTCAGAATTCTCAACGTACCGGCGACCGACGCACAGCGCACCACTTTCAATTCCAAGCAGAACGACGCTTACAGCCAGAGCACGCCGAGGATCCTTAGCACGTCGGGCGGCAGCACGATCTTCGGCATGCCGCCCTGCAGCGGCTCGTGGATGAGAGTATTGCCGTCCTCGCTCGCGAAGAAAATCTCCCCTACCGGCGACACGTCCGCCACTGAGTTGAAGTTCGTCGCCTCTCCGCGAAACTTGAGTCCGCCCGTGCCGGCACCGAAATCGATTTCGTTATAGATGGCATCGTTCACTTTGTCGCCGAGCGTCTGGATCAGTTCCAGCGCGCTCCCGCGCTGCACCGGTTTGGGGACCCAGGGCGGCAATACGTTGATCGAGTCGTAGGGGACGCGCGTGTCGTGCGGGAAAGATTTGTACCCGCCACTCATGTCGATCGCCTCTCTGCGACCCGTCCCTGCGGTGGAGGTCACCGTGGTAAGGAGCGCCTCCCGGTCCCCCCGCCCGGTGAAGCGGATCGCGTTATTAACACCGTTGAAGCAGCCGATCGGATAGGCGTTTTCCACGATGTCCTGGCCAATGCGGGCGTTCTTGTCGTCGACGTATTCCACGAACCTCGCCTCGCCGTTGACGCCGGCTCCCACGCCATGAAGCGTCCGCGCCGTGAACTGCTCATGGCGGAGGGATTTCAACTGCTCCTCCCGGGCGAACCCGCTGCCCAGCGTTCCATCGCAGTTCGTGAAAGTCTGGACGAACTCATTGGTCTGACGCTGCAAAGGCTCTTCCGATTCCCTGGAGTGGGTGTGTGGCTTTTGTCTCGGAACGGACTGTAATCCTGTGCTCGGCACTGCACCGGGCGTGAGCGTTACGACGTGCTCGACCATGTCCCGGCGAAACTCCGTCACGCCGCCGGCGCTCACGTCGATCATCGCCAGCGCCTCGATGAAGCCGCCGACCCTCAGCCCGTCGCTGGAAATCGCCGGCATCGAATCAACGGCACCCGCCCGGTTGTTGAGGGACGGTGCCGCGAAGTTCGGCCAAGGCACGGTCCCCTGCTCGATTCTCACCTGCCCATCCTGCACGTAACGGCGCGTGTACTGCACCAAGGACTGAAAGTCGAACGAGATGATGTCGAAGCCGAACTCGAAGTCGCCGTGCGGTGTGTTCCTCGCGATCCAGGAAATCGGCCGGAAGCGGCGAACGAAGTTGCCGTTCGCATCGCGTACGTAAGATGCATGCCCTACGAAGCGGTTGGGGATGCTGAACGACAGCACCGTGTAGTCATGGCCGCCGAAAGGCAGCGGCTTGAACTCCACCTGCTTGTACCAGGCGGCCTGCCAGCGCGGCCGATTCACGAAGCCGGAATTGGTGTTATAGGTTTCCAGCGGATTGAATTCCGCCCCCTGCAAATAGCGCGTGCCGGACTTGTCCACCTTGAGGACGGCCTCCGTGAAATTGTTGCGCAGGACCTTGACGTACAAGGTGCCGTTGAGATCGGCCTTCAGCGCCTTGGCCACTACCGCGCCGATAACATTATTGACCTGATCCTCCTTCTCTTCGCCCATGCTCCCCCTGAACACGAGCATGTATTCATTCACCACCTTCGGTGAGAGAGGCGAGCCATCGTTCGCCGGCGCAATCAAGGAAATCGGAGCGCTCAGGTTCGAGTTGGGCACCGCCGGATTGAGCACCGCGATCGTCAAGCGCCAAGCGTTGGAATCATCAGGATCGCGGTTCGGATCCGCTGGATCCACGGCCACCGGTAAGCGGTCGCCGTTAATCGCATCGTAATACAGCGCAAAGCGCCCGCTCATCGCCTCCGGGCCGAGGTTCACGATCCTGAACTTGGTCGCGTCCCCCGCGTCCCGCTTGAAATCGAGCTTGCCGCGGAAGAAGTAGTTGATCAATCCAGCGGAGTAACCGACTGCTCGGGGAATGAGGAGATCATGGGCAGCGTAGAAATTGAAACGGTTGAGACTGAATACTGGAGTCCGTCCAACTCTCGTCAGATCCGGATCGAATGCCGAGTGGCTGCTCGTGCGAGGATTGAACGTGTTCGCCGAAGGACGGTACCTGTCTTCAACGTTGCTTCCGTAGAAGGTGATCGTCCCTGTCAGATTCGGATTTTGGCAAGGCCGCCCCCTTGTGGCCTCCTCAGCACATAGTTCTTGAATACTGGCGTTGGTCGCGCTGGACGGATCAAACACGGGTGCAGGAAACAATCCGGGCTTATCAAAATTCGTCCCTGCCGATACAAATCCGCGATTGGAATAGTCCGCCATGCCTTTGCCGTCGGGCGTTTGCCAGAATTTCTTGGCGTTGTTGAATGTCTTTACATCCTCTTGGCCGAATGTAGGCGCATAACCAAGAAAGGGCAGGTTGCCCCTAATTTCGTCTCTGTCTGTATATTCCTCGTACAGGCTCGGCGCGAATTGGCCGATGAGCCTGCACGGGAAGATGTCGCAGTGCAGGTCTTGTCGCGTGTGCTGCGGCTGTGCCATGTCCTGGATGTGATGAATCACCTGCCCCAGGCTTTGGAACATCAGCCCGAACTGGTTCGAGCGGAAATTCAAGACCCGGTCGGTCAGGGCAAGAAACATGTATTGCCGCGCCGCCTGGAACGAAAATTTAGTAGTGCTTATGTCGCCAGTACCGTCGATCGCCCAATCCGGAGAAGGACTGAATCCGCTAATACCCGCGCCTGTCAGCGGGTTGTAAAAGTGATTCAGAGACCGAGGAAAATCATCCTCGAAGCGCGCGCCGTCCTGGACAAGACCTGTAATCGAAGCCGAATCGCCTTTTGAATTGCGAAATGTTTGCGTCGGTTCGATCCCAAGATCCTTCAGTATCGCCGCGTCCAGTCCCAGGCGAGACGCGCCCACCGCGGCTCCCGAAATCACGGCATGCGTTTCCGGTTCGTACGCTGCGACCGGCCAAGCGAGGAACAGTCCCAGCACACCAATCCAGATTCTTTCGCTTGGTCTCACGGCGCGCTCGATTGAAAGAACTGCGCGGGCGAGGCACATCCGGAGTCGCCCGGGCGGCTGTATCGTTCAGCATTGTTCACGAGGAACTGGTCGACGGCCGGCAACCCGAAGATACCGCCGGTCACCCCCTTCTCCTGCAGGAGCGCTCTCTCCTTTCGAACGGCGAGAAGCATGCGAGGGAGCTTGCTCCAGTCGCAAGGAGCATTGCGGACATTCGATTCGACGCTGTAGTTGAGTTGCTCATAATCGCGCAGAAGGCTGGCTGGATCGGAAGCCTGCTTGCGTATGGTGATGGTCTTGCCGTCCCAATCGGATGACCGTAATGGCCCGGACTCCGATGTATACGTAACAGCATTGACCAAAGCACGATACTTGTATCCGCTCTTGAATAGCACGATTCGAGGGCCATAGCCCATGTAACCAATTATCGACGGGTTCGATTCCGGTCCCCATGCTGAAAAATAGAACCGCCCCTTCTTGTCCGTGATGGTTTCGAGGATCTTTAGCTGGATGATTTTGCTTCTCGCGCTCATCTCACCCGCCAAAATCTCCCAGTTCGCCACCACGATCACGCCTTCGATCGGCTCATTGGTGTCCGCATCAACGACCCAGGCTTCGATCGATTTCGCCGAATATTGCGGCTCGTAAGACGCGCAACCGCACATTGGTGCCAACAGGATCACGGCGAGGCAGAAGCGAAACACTCGAAGGATCATAGACATTTGTCGGCAATCTCAGAGCGCTACATCGAATCGACGCGCCACACGCCGTCTACGTCGCGCAGGAAGTAGATGAAGAAGATGCGGTTGGCGCCGTCGATGATACGGTTCACGGCATATTCGCCGACCGTGCCGTCAATGGCCACCGACTGAAGATTGGAGAAGCTGCCCAGGATTTGAATCATGTTCGGCAACAGTGCGTCGAACACAGGTCCGTACTTTTCCTTCGCCTGTACATTGAGATACTGCATTGCTTCGGCTTTGTTGCCGCGAACCAGCGCCGAGGTCAATCCGCCCCATACTTGGCGCAGCTGCTGATCGAGTTGCTCCTGATCTTGCACGACGATCTGCAGCGTCTTCGTCACGGTGGTGCCGTCGGTGTGGGTCACGTTGAAGCGCGCTTCGTAGGCGCCGGGCTGGTCGTAAGTAAACG
>JBOGMR010000237.1:0-2605 GCA_050746825.1 Bryobacteraceae bacterium
AACCTGGTGAACGCGGCAAAGAGCGCCAATGTGGGACGTTTCTCTTTGTCTCATTTCGCTTGGCCAGCCGGCATATCGTCCCCGTTGGGCGATGCGAAGGAACGGGTTGAGAGCGCTATCAGGAGCTTGAACTTTACGTCACTCAGGCAAGTTGTTTATGGAGGTGTGGCTGAGCCCGGCGCTGGGATTCGATTACGTCAGCGGAACGGCTCGCATCTACGGACCGGGAACGAACCCAATCAGTTGGGTTTCCTTCCAGGACGCCGCCGAAATGTGCGCTCGTGGTCTTCGCCATACTTCGGCTGAGCGGAGGATGATCGAGTTTGGCGGACCCGAAGCGCTCAGCCCACTTGAGGTAGTATCCCTGCTGTCACAATTCGACGCGGCCACTGACCCGATGCAGAAGAGTTTCGCAGCGCTGATGCTCGGATACCTTCGTGGAGATGCCATGAATATGGCATCGGTAGTTGACACGTTCGGGATCAAACTGACCAGCGTCAATGACTACGCACGAAGAGTGCTCGCGAGTGCAGCGACAGCGTGACGTTCCGTTGATGGCCGCGAGGTGGGATGCCGTCCATCAACTTCACGGGGACGGCCTGAACTACCGTAACGTTCTGGCGCGAGAGCGTCAACCGCCGCGTTCACGCTCCTGGAAAATTTTCAGTGCTGTCCCTCAACTCCCTGCGGCTCAAGAGACTGCGCGTCATTACCCGGCAGGTGACTCCGTCCCCCATACCCGGCTATCTCCACCCCTCATGCTATCCTGTTGGCGCAGTAAGGCACGTCGTGCCTCATCGTTCCTTGTCAACCGAATATGGCCGTGGGAAAGCCCGATTTTCGACTGCTCTCCCCCGCAGCCACCGAACTCAAGTGGCACGGCCCCAGTCGGCATCGCCAAATTGCGCCGCGTGACGATGCCGCGCCCAAGGTCGCGAATCAACTAACAACACAGCCACTTGCGCCGACAGGAGCGTTGCCATCCAACTCGCTCAACTGCCCGGTCGAGCGCGAGAAAAAACGAACCCAATCCCAAAAACGGACACTCACCACGCATCCCGATTCGCGATCTTCACCCGGTAGACCGGCTTCGCCTTTTCCGTCTCTTCCATCTCATAAGTTTGCGACGTCCTGGTGCGGTCGTAATCCCGCCACAGCCACGCGAGCGACTCCGGCAGATCGAGCGCACCCTGCGCGATCGCATGCATGCCGTCACCGAACCGGAAATGGAAATCGTATCCACGCAGCTTGAGCGAATTCGCCAGCAGGATGTTGTTCAGCGGCCAACTCCCCGCGCCCGATTCGTTGTCGTCCATGCCGTCCGACAGCCATACGCGAATGTTCTTCCGCTGCTCCCGCCGCACTCTCTGCGGCACGATGTAGCCGCCGTCGAGGCCCTGCTCCGGCCGCCACTGCAGCGCGACGTAGCTGCCGATGTGCGACAGCACGCGGCTGAATTGGTTCGTGTGATACCACGCCACGTTGAGCGCGCAGATCGCTCCGGACGAAGCGCCCGCGATCGCTCGCGAGTAGGCGTCGGGACGCAGCCTGTAAGTCTTGGCCACCTCGGGCAGCACTTCTTCCAGCAGATACTTCCCGTAGCGGTCCGACACGGTGTCGTATTGGATGCTGCGCATGCGCGTGCCTGCCGCTTCGCCGCCGTTCCCCGGAGAAATCAGCACGTGCACCATAGGAGGAATCAGCTTCTTGTGGACCAGGTTGTCGGAGACGATCTGCATCCGCAGCCGAAACACGTCCGCGTTTCCCACCAGGGTCTCGCCGTCCTGCCACACCATCAGCGGAGCGCCGCGTACCGTGTCCGCTCCGTGATTCACGTAGACCCAGTAGTTGGCCGACATCCCCGGATAGATCCCGCTGGCCAGCGTCTTCATCTCCGGCACCTTCCCGCGCGCGACGCCGGGCAGCGGATAGGAATCCGGATTGTAGCCCGCGACGTCGTAGGCGCCGATCGACTTGCCGTCAACCAGATAGTTGTAATTGTGCGTCGTGCCGAGCCGCAGCGTCATGAGCTTGTACCAATACTTCGTGCCCGGGACGTTCGTCATCGCGACCGGCGGCTGCTTGTCCACTGAAACCGATGCGGGTTTGTCCGACTCCACGGCGAAGAGAAACTCCTGGCCCCAAACGGCGGCGCCGTCGCGCCCCTTCAATCCCGGCAGCCCGCTTGCGATCAGCTCCTTCAGACGCGGCGAATTCGTCCGGGCAGCCTCAATCAGCTCGTGCACCGGATGCGTCTGAGCGTTGAGCGCTGTCACAACCAAAAACAACAAGACAGAGAATTGTTTCATTTCACTCGCCCTCGTAGTCGTGTTGATCATATCCGGCCCCCGGGCCAATTCGTGTGGTACACTGGTGTCTTCCGATGTCGCCGGCCCGCAACATCCATCGTCATCATCATCACCACCATTCGAATGGCGGGCGGGCCAGCCTCTAAGTACTCCTTGTAGCGAATTTCGAAAGGATGCCCGCCGACCCGTTCGGCGGGCCTTTTTATTGGTGTGCTATGAATCTCGATTTCGGCAAGCTCGACGGCCTCGTCACCGCCGTCATCCAGGACCACGCCTCGGGGCGCGTCCTCATGGTC
>JBOGMR010000238.1:0-11576 GCA_050746825.1 Bryobacteraceae bacterium
GCTCTATCCGGCGCCCGCTTCACCGGCGCAGACGGGTCATCGCCGCGCGGGCTTCGTCTAACTGCGGCAGCTTCGCGCCGGAGCCCTCGAAATATTTCAGGAACTCGCCGTAATTGCGAATCGCCTCGGCCTTGAGACCGGCCCGCTCGAGCGTGCGGCCCATTTCGAAATGAGCGAGCGTGAACGTGAGAATGCTGCTTTGCGCGATCAGCTCGGGATTGAACCAGTTCCGCTGCGCCTGCAGCGTAAAGCGCAAGCGGCGCTCGGCTTCCTGAAGATTGCCGGACGCGAGCAGCGCACGTCCCACATGCAGCGAGTAGAGGTTCGCGAGGCGCCTGGGAAGCTTTGGAAACGACTCGATCACTCGCTGATGATCGCTCGTGTAGGCAGCACTGAGAAATCGCTGGAAGTCTTCCGGCGCAGGAGACCGGCGCACCAGCGCGAGCGCCTCGGCTTTCAGGAGGCACCAACCCCCGGCCGCGTCGAAGTGCTTAACGGCACGATCGAATTGGCCGCGCGCGATCTCCCGGTCGCCGAGAGCGCACTGGGCCTCGGGGCGTCCCGCGTATGGCTTCAGGCTTTCCTCGGCCAGCGCGTAGTTTCGCTCCCAGATCGCGGCAATCGCGACGCGGAGCGCAACCCTGAACGGCTCGGTCCCAAGTTTGTACACCTCGCGCGCCTCCGCGTAGCGTCCGTTCATTGCCAGCACGGCGCCGCGCGCGTCGATCGCTTTCCAGTCTCCCGGCGGGAGCAGCGCGGCGTAGCGATCGACGGCGGAAAGCGCCTTTTTCGCGTCGCCCTGCATCGCGATGATTCCGGCGAGCAGCCGCCAGGCCTCCGCTTCGCGCTCGTCGAGACGCAGAATCTCCTCGAGCACCTTCTTTGCCTCGAGCCCCTTCCACTGGCTCCACAGGACCGACGCAAGCTGCAACCGCGCATCGATCTCGCGCGGAAATTCGCGCCGGGCAGATTCGAGTACCGCTTCCGCTTCTGGGTCCTTCCGATCGAACATCAATTGCGAAGCCTGGAGGCTAAGCGTGTAGAGGCGGGGCATGGGCTGGCGCGAAGCCAGATCCGCAGCGCGTGCAATCGCCTTTCGCGCCGCACCGGGATCAGCTGCGAATTGAGAACGGGCAAAGCGATATTCTTCGCACGCTCGCAACGCTTCCACACCCAGGGCCGGTCGCGAAGACGACGCGCCGCCCGGCGCCAGCTCTGCCAGAATTCCGCGCGCCGCCCGATCGGCCATCGCGAAGATCGCCTGTGCATCGGCGCCCTCCGCCTTCTGCTCCATCAGGACCTTACCCGTCGCGGTCTCCTGAACTTGAATCTCAAAGCGCAAGCCGGGACCTTTCTTGACCAGAGCGCCGGTCACGAACAGATTTGCCCGAGCGTCACGCGCGACCTCACCCGCCGCGCTGCCTTTGCCGCGCCTCATAACCAGGTCCCGCACCCGATCGGTCGAAATCACTTCGAGACCCTTGGCTTGTGACAGGTTGATCGTCAGGAGTTCCGCTGCGCCGCGGCTCAACGAATCGAGCGAGGCGTCCTGCGTAAGGTTGTCAATTGAAACGACGGCGACGATTTTTCCGGGCGGAGTTGCGAGACGAGTCCTGATGAATCGGCTCCACTGCCAGAACGCCAGCCCGGGCAGCAGTACCAGACAGAGAGCCCCTATTACGAAGAGCGCGCGTTTGGGCCGTCGCGGGTGCTGGACCACCAGCTAATGAACCGATTCCTGCTGTAACCGCCGCGCCGCACTGCGGATGCCCCGGGCCAGAAGCCGGTTTACGTCCAGCAGATGCTGTGGCTGGTACTCACGCCGGTTCCACCGGGACCCCTCAGTAAACTGAAGCCCGACGAAATAACCGATATCCCGGAAAACGCAGTACTTCACTGTACCTTCTAAATATCCTTTGGGGTACAGTATGCGTATCATCGTCCCCTCTTGTAGCGGGGAATCAAACTGAAGACAGGCGCCAGAAGATGAAATGTCCTCTAAAATGGCGGTCGATTTGCGTGGGTGGCCAGCACGATCTTTCCACCGCACGTTCACGATATCCGCGCAGAGCATCCGTGTTTCGGATCGTTCCTGCAACATACTCGTGTTATCGGCACGGTCAGGGGAAAGCTTTAGTCAGGTCCCTGCCTGATTCGGTGACAGACAATACCTAGCGTGAAAAACCTACCTTCGTTCCGGGCAAGAAGGGGCTTGGGCCGCTAACCCTTTGCCAAGCCGTATACTTGAAGCTGATGCCCAGCTCGAACCTCTGGCTCGAGTATCGTCATCAGTTCCCGGTAACGGAAAAACTGATATATCTCCATCACGCGGGCGTGGCCCCGCTCTGCAGGCCCGCCGCCGATGCCATGAAACATCTGGCCGACGACGCGATGCTGAACGGCAGCCTCCACTACGATCAATGGCTCGCCGCCTACCAGGGTCTGCGAATTGCCGCCGCCAGGCTCATCGATGCCACTCCCGAGGAAATCGCGATCGTGAAGAATACGTCGGAGGGGATCGCCACGGTGGCGATGGGTCTGGCCTGGCGCGCCGGCGACAAGGTTGTCGCGTTCCGCGAGGAGTTCGCCGCAAACTACTTCCCCTGGAAACGCCTCGAGCAGCGCGGCGTTGAGGTTCGATGGCTGTCGGTCGAGGACCCGCTCGACCGCATCGACGAGGCGGCCCGCGGCGCACGCCTGCTCGCGATCAGCCACGTGCAATACCTCAGCGGCTATCGCGTGGACCTCGACGCGATCGGCGAAATCTGCTCCCGCCACGCCTGCCTTTTTCTCGTCGACGCGATTCAGGGCGTGGGCGCGTTCCCGCTCAGCGTGCGGCGAGCCCGCATTCACGCGCTGGCTTCAGACGGGCACAAGTGGATGCTCGGCCCGGAAGGCTGCGGCATTTTGTTCGTGTCGCGGGAAATCCAGGATTCCATCGAGCCGGCCGAATTCGGCTGGACCAACGTCGCGCATTTCAACGACTACGCCTCTCGCGATATGACGCTCCGTCCCGACGCCGGACGCTACGAATGCGGCACACTCAACACGATCGGGTGTTTCGGCCTGCGCGCCGCGATCGAATTCATTTCGGAGATCGGCGTCGAACGAATTGCTCCGGTGGTTCAGGCGCTTGGAGACCGCATCGCAGCCGGGGCCGCGGCAAAAGGCTACCAGGTGGTGGGCGTTCGCACGCCCTCGACCGGCGCAGGCATCGTGAGCATCCGGAAGGAAGGACTCGATAGCATCCACATCGTGCGATTGCTCCGCGAGCGCCGCATGGTCGCCGCACCACGCCAGGGTTGGGTGCGTATGGCGCCGCACTTCTACATCAGCCCGGACGAGATCGATCGCGTCCTCGACGCCTTGCCCTGAATCCGCCGTGCCAGGGGACCGTCGCAGACCAATCAGCTTCACGATTAAGCCGGGGCGCGATAAGCCGGGGCGCGATTAAGCCGGGGTAAGATAAGAGGCTCGGTCCAGATGTCACCCTCTGTTTCGGTTCTGTCGTACGTCAGCCGCTTGCTGACGGTCCTTGCCGTGACACTCCGGCAATTGGCGCGATTCGTAATCCGGCGCGTGCGAAACAAACCTGCCCACGGGCCGGATTTGCTGCGAGAGACGTTCGAGATACTGAGCGGCAGCTTTCTCAAGTTCGGCCAGATTCTTTCGCTCCAAATCGACACCTTGCCGCGCGAGTATTGCGACTCGCTTCTGGCCTTGCTCGACCGCGTGCCGCAGTTTCCCCGCGAGGAAGTGGAGCGCGTCTTCCTGGAGGAGCTGAAACAGTCACCGCAGGATTTGTTTCAGAAGTTCGAATATACCGCTGTGGCCTCCGCCTCGATCGGCCAGGTTCACAAGGCCGTCCTCAAGGACGGCGCGCCGGTGGCGGTGAAAGTGCAGCGGCCGGGCATCCGGGCGGTCTTCGATCGGGACCTCATCCTGCTGCGGGTGTTCGTGCGGCTGATCTTCCTGTTCCGTATCCGGCAGCTTTACTTCATGCGCGACCCGGTTCGCGAGCTGTCGACCTGGACACAGGATGAACTGGACTACCGGCGCGAAGCAACTTATGCCAAGCTGCTGGGCGAGAATGCGGTTCACACGCCGACCGAACGGGTGCCCAAAATCTACTGGGACCTGACGAGGGGGCGCGTGCTCACCATGGACTATCTGGACGGTCCCAGCGTCGCAACCTACCTTCGCATGGTGGAGCAGGACGACCAGGCCGGTCTGGCTGCATTGCGTGAGCGCGGCTTTGACCCGGCCGTGTTCAGCTCGAATGTCATCTCCAACTTTCTGAGCGACGCCTTTCGTTTTGGAGTGTTCCACGCCGATCTGCATCCCGCCAATCTGCTGATCCTGCCGGACAACGTGGTCGGCTATGTCGATTTCGGCATCGTTGCGACGCTTACTCCTGAGGCCCGCCGCAAACAGATCGAGCTCACGCTCGCGTATTCGAGCGGCAATCCCGAGACGGTGTACGAAGGATTCCTGAACATCTGCATTGTCAGTCCGGATGCCGACCTGGCGGGCATGCGGAAACGAATTGAGGAGCTCGCCGGGCAGTGGTATGTCGAACCCGCCGTCGCGGGCCGGGTGCGGTTCCAGGTGTCCGTCACGAAAACGATGATGGACCTGCTCTCGATCTGCCAGAACTACGGCGTGCTGGTGGACCGGGAAATGATCAAATACATCCGCTCGACCATTCTGGCCGACGGGTTGGTGACGCGGCTTGCGCCGAACTTCGATCTGGCCAAGGTGCTGCGGCACGTCGTGGAGGCCTATTTGGAAGATGAAGCGCGCCGCAAGATCTTTTCGCGTGGCGGGGCAATGGCGCTGGTGGCCGATTTGACGTTGTGGCTTCGCTCTGGTCCCGCGGGTCTTTTGCATGCGCTCGATCTGCTGGAGCGCCGCCAGCTCAGGGTACGCGCCGGCGTAACCGCGACGCCGCACAGAGACGCCGCGCTCCGCACCCGTGTGATCGCCGTGGCTGTGGTGTGGGGCATCACTACTCTTGGTTTGGGCCTGGCAGCGGGTCCGGAGTTCTGGACGGCTCGTCGTTTTCCTGCTATGCTAGCAGCGTCGTTTCTGGCAATCTGGACGTTGTGGTTGCTGCGCCTTTTGCAGCGGCTCTCGGTAAAATAGCAGAATTGAGGAGATGGGAATGCAGGAGTTGATGGTTTCGATGATGCGGTTTTCCGCGGCGATGACGCTGTTCGGGATGCAGCAGCTTCAGAACGCACTCGGCGCTGCGGCCGATACGCAGGCTACCGTGACGAAGTTTCGCGAGGCGCTGGATTCGATGACCAACGCCGTATCGTCCCAAATGGATGACTCTAAGAAGGCCACCCTCGACAGCATGACGAAGGTTCAAAGCGATCTTGTAGACCGTACCTGGGACGCAATGAACGTGCAGGCGCTCGATCCGCGCGAGGTGATCAACACCACGGGCGATCTGATGAAGAAGACGAGCGACTCACTGGCGGATTTGGTGAAGAAGGCGACTGCCCGGACGGGATCCTCAGGCGAGCCCCAGGCGGCTTCTGATATTCTTCGCTAGACTGTAGCGACACAGGAGATGAGTCCCCGGGCCGGCGCATGCCTGTCCGGCCCAGGCAGTGGCCAAGTTTTTTTCGAGCGGGCCTGCGCTCCCGGCTGCGGGCGCTGTATTTGAGAAGTTCGGGCTCCGGACTCGCGGATCGTGGCGCGCGCCCGGCGTCGCCGACGCCTACTCGCAACTGCCTCCCGCATCCTGTTTCCGAACTGCTCTCGAAGAACTCGGGGGCCTTTATGCCGCATTCGCCGGGTTTCTGGCCTGGCGCGCGGACTTGCTTCGCACGGACTATCTGGGCCGGCTGAGGTACGTTCGAGTCACCGAGCCGCCCGTCTCTCAGGGCGAAGTGGCTCGCGTGATCGTATCGCAATTGGGAAGCGCGGGCGAACCCATCGCCCGGACTGTCGAGGCCGAGCCTTGCTGGAACACCGTCAGCCGGTGCGCCTACCGGGCGCAGTACGAGGGACGCGCGATCGCCGTACAAGTGACGCGCGATCCGGTTCCGGACCGCGCCTTCGAAGAGTTTCACCGCAACGTTTCTCTGCTTACAGATGAGAATCTCACCAAGGCATCTGCTCCCGCCACGCTCGAACAATTCCGTCAATGGATGCGTCTGACGGACTCGCCGGTTCGAGAGCGAGCGTACCTCGAAGCCTTTGCTACGATGCGGGGCCGCACCATCGCGGAGTACCCGGTTCTGATTCCGGAAATCTCGACGGGCAACCTCCTCTGTTTCGAATGGATTGAAGGGGAGCCGGTTGCGCCGCTGATCGCGCGGGGGTCGGTGGACGCGGTTCGCAAGCTCGCCGAATGCACCCTCGAACAAATCTGCACGCTCGCTGCGCTCGATGCGGAACTCGATCCGGATGCGATGGTGATCGCCAAATCCGGAAAGCTGGCGCTGCGTCGCGCGAATCGGATGGTCGCGATACCGCCTGCCCGTGCGGGCATGGCTCTGAAGTACATCTCGGCCGTGCTGGCCGGAAACGCTCCCATCGCCGCGAATCAACTGGTGAGACTGCTGGCTGGCCGGACCGGGCTCGAACTGGAATCCAGCCTGCTCGATGAGTTGTCAAACCTGGAGCTGGAACTGAAGATCCATCTGCAGTTTCCTGCTTCGGCGGCCGTCTTCGAGGGTAACTGGCGGGCTCTGGCGCAGACCGGCGTCGAGAGGCCTCTGTTCCTCGACATCATGCATCGCAATCTGGTCGCGGTCGGCTACTGGAACGCCGAAGCGGCTGCGTCACCGCAACCCGGCGGTGATTTCATCGCGGACGCTCAATGGCCCGTGCTGAGTCAGTTGCTCCGCGCCAGGCTCGTTGAGATGTTCGATCGCCAGGTCGCGCAGGAGTGGATGATCGGCTCGGGACTGCTTCTTTTCGAAGGCATGCGTCAGATGGGCCGGCTGGCCGAGCAAGCGCGAGATGACGATGTAGCGATCGGCGTCGATCTGCCCGAGCGGAACGGGTCAACGAAGACCATTCATCGAAACATTCGCAACGGGATCGTGGGTGGTATGATGCTGATCTTATTTCTCGTCAGCCTGCGCCTGGCCGCAACGTCTGCGGCGCCCTGGTCGGCGGTTGGATCGATGCTTGCCGTAGTTGCGGCCGCGGCGCTATTCTGGTTCGTCGCCCGAATGGAATGATCGCGGTTCAAAGCCGCCTGCAAAAGAAAGGGTGTGACGCCATGTGGAAACTGAAACTCGATAAGCTTACGCCCTTAGCTCCCATGTCGTGTGTCGTGAGCGCCGGGCCGCCAACTGTATACGACATCCTGACCGATTACGACAGCTACCTGGACTGGTTCCCGCTGGCGACACACTCGAAGCTCCTGGTCAAAGAAGGAGACGGGCTCGCGATTGCCGAGTTCGGATTCGAGCGGCCGAAGGACGCCAAGCTCACGATGGAGTGCATTCACACGCGGAATGAAATGGTGCTGCTCCGCCGTATCAGCGGGAACGTGCCCCTGCTTCGCTCCCAATGGAACCTGGCGCCGGAGGGCAGCGGCACACGAGTCACTCTGAAGAACGTCATGGACTTCTCGAACTGGCGCATGTTCGTTCCCGGCGGCGCGCATCGGTTCGTCATGAGCCATCTCCTGAATGCGCTCTCGGAGCGTGTGAACGCCTTCTCGTCGGAATTCGGCGCCGGCGAAGGCCGCAAGTTCCTCGAGATCGTTCAGACTAATGATTACCTGGAAGTCTGGTTCCTGGGCAGGAAGTACAAGTTGACGCCGGTGGATGAATAACAGAGGTGATGCGTGACCAAATCCGTATTCCAGATCGACGCCCCGCGCGACCGTCTTTTCGGAATCATTGCCGACTTCGAGCGCTGGAACGAATGGTTCCCGGGATGCAAAGAGGCCAGAATCACGGCCGACAAGGGAACCAGCAAGCAGGTGGATCTGACGCTGGCAAGTATGAAGACGATCACCATGGGTCTCGAGTTCGATCTGACGCCCACCGAGCTGATCAACTTCCGCAAGATTAGCGGTAAGGACGTGAAGGATTACGCCGGCTCGTTCCGGCTGCAGAACTCCGCGGACGGCGCTGGTACAGTGGTAATGGGCGAAATGGAAATGGACGCCGGAGCCATGGTGCCGAAGTTCATGGTTGGGCGCATCATGGAAAAATCGCTGCGCGAGACCGCCGAGGCGTTGAAGACGCGGGTTCGCACGGCGCCGCCGGCTCCGGCCTACGAAGCCGCCGCGCCAGCCGCTGCCGCTATCGGTGGCGGAGTCACTGTCGTCGCGCCGGCCGCGGTCCGTCGCAAGCGCGTGATGCACATAATACAATCGAGGAACGGCTTCCGCGTGTGGATCATGGGCAAGACGTATTTCTATAACTTGAAATGAAAGACCTACTCGCCAAGATTGATTTTTTTGAGGGCCTCGACGACAAGATCCTCAACAAGATCGCGGACGCGTGTATCATGCGGCCAGGCGCCAAAAATGAGCCCGTTGTGCGCCAGGGCGAAACCGGCCTTGGGCTCTACATCATCGCGAGGGGGCGGGTCAAAGTCGAGCGAGAACAGAATGGCGTCAGGGTCCCGCTGGTGGAACTTGGCCAGGAGCAGTTCTTCGGGGAGATGTCGCTGCTCGATAACAAGCCGCGTTCAGCCACGGTGACCAGCCTCGAAGACAGCGAGTTTGTGCTGTTGACCCGCGACGGCTTCGTGCGGCTGATGTCGAAGTATCCGGAGATTCCGATTCGCATGGCGCGCGTACTTGCCGACCGGTTGCGCGTAGCCAATGAGAAGCTGGCCACGGCGCCTCAGCCTCCGCCACCGCTTCCGGCGGCCGAGACGTCTCCCGCCCAGCCACCAGCCACGAATGCCTCGGGCAGCGCCGCGGCGCCGCCACCTGTCGCGAGCGCGACTCCGGCGAATGGAACCAAGGACAAGATCCACAAGACTCTGCTCGATGCCTTTCAGAAGCTGTACACGCTGAAAGCCATGACGCGATTTTCAGTTGCTGTGCTGGGATGCCCGGTTGAAGGCGTGGCGGATAATGTGTACGACCAGTTTCGCGTGGGCGAGGTCAAAGCGCTGGTGTTTGCCGCTGATGAACCGGTGGAGATGCGCATCGCGGCAGAGGCGGCCGGATCGTTCACGCTGCACGTGTTCACGCCCGGCTGCGAAGTGCCGTTCGCATTCGGACCTGTGGCCGTTGCGCCCGACGACGATGTGCGCCTCGTGCTCGAGCCCGTGGCGCAGGCGCTTGTGCCAAGGCACTCGTGCCTGCCGCGGCCCGGCCCGTCGGGCCGCTTGCTCTACGCGACGCCCTTGCGCTGACGCTGCAACGCCGCCGCCGCGAAGCTCAGCAAATCGCCCTTCTCCCGTGCGATGCGTTCGAGCTGATCGAAGTCGCCGGCCTGCTGGCAAAGCTGCACCACCGGAGGGCAGCCCAGTTGGCTCGCGTCGCACTGCCCCAGATGCGCGCGCGAAACCTCGATCGCGTCGCCGTATCGCCCGAGCCGCACCAGCAGCCCGACCAGCACCTGCGCCGCAATCGTATCGCCCTCCTCGGCGGCCTCGGCCTTGCGGCGGAAATGCGCGACCGCTTCGGCGGCCCCTTCGCCTAGCACCGCTCGCAAGTACATCGCATGATCGGCGTAAGTATCCTCGAAGGGCGGCTCCCCGCGGAAGCTGAATTGCGTCGAGAGCCGCTTGCCGTACTCGGTGAATTCGAGCGCCAGCCGCAGTGTCTCCACGTCTTTCGCATCGAGCGCGAACCGCAGGATCGACGCCAAGTGCGAGGTATCGACGTAGTAATCGTACTCGCCGAAGAGCCAGTCGCGGCCGGCGATCAGCTCGGGGATCCGTCCGGTCTCCGGCGCCGAGCCTTCGCGCTGCGCGACCACGCGCTTCAGATTCTCGATCAGCTCGCGATGCAGAGTGCGTGCCAGCAGCCGCAGGCACTCTTCCCGGCCCGCCGCGACAGGATACGCGTCGAACAGCGTGATGGCTCGGCAGATGCCAAATTGCTGGAGGATCAGCTCGAAGCCCCTGCGCGGATTCACGCGCTCCTGAAACGCGATTTCGATCACGCTTTCGATTCCGTCGCCGGCCTCGGCCTTTTCGATCGCCTCGGCAACCGGTGCGTTCTCGCCGATCGCGCGGAAGTAAGGCCACGCGCGCAGGATGTCGCCGCGCGCGAGAAACAGCGAACCGGTTTCGCGAGCCGCAGCAATGCAACCTTCGTCGTAGGCGCGGCGCTTGTCTTCGGGCAGTTCGGCGAACGCTTCGGTTTGAATCAGCGGGAGCCCGAGCCGCTGGCGCGTCTTCATCAGCCGCAGCTCGAACAGCATCGGGTAATTGCCGTCCTCGAGAAACTTGCGCTCGAGCAACTCGAAGGCGGCGTCAGCTTGCCCGCCCGCCGCTGCCTTCTCGATCCCGGCGTAGAGGTCTGCGCTCATCGATTCGCCTCGAGCGTCTGTGCGACGTCCTCCCACTCAGCCATCAACGCCTCCAGATCCGCGCGGCGCGCCGCGAGCAATTCCGTCGCCCGCCGCGCTTCCTCAGCGCTCCGGATATTCGCGAGCGCCCGCTCGTATTCGCCGATCTCTATCTCAAGCCGCGTGACCTCATCCTCAATCTCACGCCGCCTCTCCCGCATCTGCCGTAGCTTAATCGGATTGAGCCGCCGGTCACTGGCCGGCGATGATCGTGCTGGCGATGATCGCGCCGGCGATGATCGCGCTATGGTTGTCGCCGCTACAGCAACGGGCTCCGGCTCTTCGACCGGGGCCGGCGGTGCATGCTGGCCTCCCGTCTTGCGCCACATGTAGTCTTCGTAATTGCCGGGGAACCCGTTCACCGCGCCGCCCCCCACTTCAAAGACGCGCGTCGCGAGCTTGTCGATGAAGTACCGGTCGTGCGAAACGAAGACCACGGTGCCAGTGTAGTCCTGCAGCGCTCTCAACAGCACATCCTTGGCGCGCATGTCGAGATGATTGGTCGGCTCATCGAGCAGCAGAAAGTTCGACGGCATCATCAGCATCCGCGCCAGCGCGTATCGATTCCGCTCGCCGCCCGAGAGCACGCCGATCCGCTTGAACACATCGTCCTCGGAAAACAGAAAGCATCCCAGAATACTGCGCAGCTCGGTGTTGCTGGCGCGCGGCGCCACCGACGCGAGATCGTCAATCATCTTGGCGTTGGGATCGAGTTCCTTGTACTGATCCTGGGCGAAGTAATCCGGTTCGGCGTTATGTCCGAGCACGAATTCGCCGCCCGTGAGAGGCTCCGTTCCGGCCAGGATCTTAATCAGCGTCGATTTGCCGGCGCCGTTGACGCCGACCAGCGCCACCCGGTCGCCGCGCTCGATCACGAAACTGACGCCCGAAAACACGCGCTTCTCACCGTAGCTCTTGCTCACGCTCTTGAAGCCGGCCACAATCCGGCCGCTCGGCTTCGGCTGCGGGAAACGGAAATGGATCGTCTTCTCCTCGGGCGGAATCTCGATCTTCTCCATCCGCTCCAGCTCTTTGATCCGGCTCTGCACCTGATTGGCCTTGGTG
>JBOGMR010000239.1:0-4080 GCA_050746825.1 Bryobacteraceae bacterium
TCCCGGAGGATCTGCGGCGCGGCAGGGCAACAGCCATTCCGAGCGATTTACTCTGAAACAAATTCGTTCGTGTACGTTGAGGCCACGTTAATACTCGCTTTCCGCACCTGTTCCCGCGACGCGGCGAGTGCGCGGTGCACGGCTTCCGGTCCGCCGGGAGGCATGCGGCCGTCCGGGGAGAACATCGCGAGCGAGGCGCGCAGGGCGTCGATGTAAACGGCCGGGTCGCCGGTCCGAAATTCCGCCGGAAGGGCGGCGGCGATTTCTTCGGGCGTGTGTTCGAGCATCCAGCGCAGAGTGCGGCGAATGGCGCGCGCCAGGCGCCGGGCAATGCCGGGGTTGCGGTCAATCCACTGAGCCGTGGAGTAAAGCACGGAGGCGGGGTACGCCTCGGCTCCGAACCATTCGCGGACGCCGGCTTCGGTGCGGGTATCGGCGAGGATACGCAGATCGGGCGCGCGTTTGCGCATTTGGGAGAACCGCCGGGTCGAACATGATCGCGGCGTCCACACGGTTGCGGGTCACGGCGGCGATCGCGGTCGCGGTGGAGCCGATTCCGGTCGTGCTGACGGCGTCGGGCGAGACACCGTGGCGGGCAAGCAGATAGTTGAGGAAGAGGTGCGACGAAGAACCTGGAGAAGTCACGCCGACCGTCGCGCCGGCCAGGTCTTTGACGCTGCGAATGCGCTCGGCGGCGTGCGGCGCGACCACGGCCACGAAGCCCGGATAACGCAGCATGGTGACAAACGACTTGAGCGCGCGACCTTCCGCCGCCATCTGAATGGTGTGGTCGTAGAAGCCGCACACGACGTCGACGCTGCCGCCCCACAGCGCTTCGAGCGACTTGGCGCCGCCGGGAAAATCGTGAACCTCGACCTCGACGCCTTCGGCCGCGAAGTGTCCCAGGCGGGTTGCGAGAGGCACAGCCAGGTACACGATCTGCGCCTGGCCGCCGACTGCGAGGCGCACGGGCGCAATCGGGAATGTCGAGCGTTGGCATGCAGCCGCGAGCGTCGCGATCGCAATCATCAACACCGCAATCGCGCGTTGGGCGGCCGGCATAAATGTTAGAATACAGTCTTTCCCCTTCTTCCAAATGCTCTGGAGCAAACTGTTCATTCCCACATTGCGGGAGCTGCCCGCCGAGGCTGAAGTTGTCAGCCATCAGCTATTGTTGCGCGCGGGCTACATCCGGCAGCTTGCTGCGGGCATCTACAGCTATCTGTTTCTGTCGCAGCGCTCGCTCAACAAGATCATGGCGATCGTCCGGCAGGAGATGGACGCGATCGGCGGGCAGGAAATGCTGCTGCCGGCGCTGAACCCGGCGGAAGTGTGGCAGGAATCGGGCCGGTGGGACATCATGGGCGATAACCTGTTTCGCCTGAAAGATCGCTTCCAGCGCGACCTGTGCCTGGCGATGACGCACGAAGAAGTCATGACCACGATCGCGCGCGGTGAACTGCGCAGCTACAAGCAGCTTCCGCAGATCTGGTATCAGATTCAGACCAAGTTCCGCGACGAGCCGCGGCCGAAGTCGGGACTGTTGCGCGTGCGGCAGTTCCTGATGAAGGACTCGTACACGTTCGATCTCGACGCAGCGGGACTCGATGCGGCGTACGACAAGCACTATCGTGCGTATTGCCGGATCTTCGAGCGGTGCGGCCTCGATTACGTGGCGGTCGAAGCGGACTCGGGCGCGATGGGCGGCAGCCAGTCGCACGAGTTCATGGTGGCGTCGGATGCCGGCGAGGACTTCGTCGCGGTGTGCGCCGGCTGCGGCTACAAGGCGAATCTGGAGAAGGCCGTATCCAAAGCGGGCGCACCGCAGACCGCCGATCCTGCGGGCGACCTGGCTCCGGAGAAGTTCCACACGCCGGGCCGCAAGACGATCGCGGAAGTGGCCGAGTTCACCAAGCTGCCCGAAAGCTCGCAGATGAAGAGCCTGGCGATGGTCGCAGGCGGAAAGCCCGTGCTGGTATTGCTGCGCGGCGATCATCAGCTCAGCGAGCCGAAGTTTGCAGGAGCGATGAAAGCCATCGAGATTCGTCCGGCGCATCCGGCGGAGATCCGCGAGTGGTTCGGCGCCGGCGCCGGATCGCTGGGGCCGATCGGCGTCAAGAACATGCCGATTCTCGCGGATAGCGCGCTCGAGGGCCGGCGAAACATGATCGCGGGAGCGAACGAAGACGATCATCACTTGCGCCACGTCACGCCGGGCGAGGATTTCGCGGCGAAGTTCCTCGACCTCCGGCAAGTAGTGGCGGGCGACGGATGTCCGGCGTGCGGGCGCGCGCTCGAAGTCAAGAAGACGATCGAGATCGGACACATCTTCAAACTCGGGTACCGCTATTCGGATTCGATGGGGCTGCGGGTGCTCAACGCGGACGGCGCCGAAGTGAGCGTCATCATGGGATCGTACGGGATCGGGATCGAGCGGATCCTGTGCGCCGCGATCGAGCAGGGCCACGACAAAGACGGCATGGCACTGCCGCCGTCGATAGCGCCGTTCACGGTGGTGGTGACGCCGGTGAACGTTTCGGATTCCGAGCAGAGAGACGTCGCAAAGTCGATTTACCAGCAGTGCCTCGCGGCCGGCGTCGACGCGCTGCTCGACGATCGCGACGAGAGGCCCGGCGTCAAGTTCAAGGATGCCGACCTGACCGGCCTGCCGTTCCGGATCACGGTGGGCAAGAAGCTGGCACAGGGGAAGGTTGAGCTGACCACGCGGAAAACCCGGCAGTCGCAGGACGTTCCGGTGGAAGAAGCTGCCGCGACGGTCGCGCGCCTGGCACGTGATGGCGCCTGACTGGAAAGCGATCCGCGCGGAATTCCCTGCGCTGGCGCGCTGGACGTATCTCAATTCGGCCACGTTCGGACAAGTGCCGCGCCGCGCGGTGGACGCCGTCATGCGGCACTTTGCGCGCCGCGACGAGCTGGCCTGCTACGACTTCATCGAGTGGTACGACGATGTGGACGTCATCCGAGCCGACATCGCGAAACTGATTCGCTGCCGGCCGGAAGACATCGCTTTCGTGACGAATGCGGCGTCGGCGCTGGGGCTGCTGGTCGCGGGGATGGAATGGCGGCGCGGCGATCGCATTCTGACGCCACCGGAGGAGTTTCCCAATCAGCACTACCTTCCGAGCCTCCTTCAGGAGCGGGGCGTCGAGCTCGTAGAAGCTCCGGTCGAGCGGCTCGCAGACGCGATCGACGAGCGGACCCGCGTGGTTGCGCTGAGCGAAGTGAACTACTCGACGGGCGTGCGCGCGCCGGTGGAGCGAATCGCCAGAGCGGCGCGGGAGTGCGGCGCGTTGTCGTACATCGACGGCACGCAGAGCACCGGCGCCCTGCGGTTCGACGCAGAGCGCGTGCAGCCGGACATGTTCGCGGTGCACGGGTACAAGTGGCTCATCTCGCCGAACGGGGCCGGGTTCATGTACGTGAGTCAGGTCCTGCGAGAGAAGCTGGCGCCGGCGGTGGTGGGGTGGCGCAGCGACCGCAACTGGCGCAACACAGAGAACCTGGCGCACGGGCGGCCGCAGTTCAAGACGGAGGCGGAGAAGTACGAGGGCGGCTCGATCAACTTCCCGTCGATCTACGGGATGGGCGAGTCGGTGCGGATGATCCTGGAGATCGGCCCGGAGGTCATCGAGCGGCGGGTGCTGGGGCTGGCGGCGAAGGCGCGCGCGCTGCTCGCGGGCGCAGGAGGAGGCGTCGCGGCGAATGACGATTCGCAGATCGTGACCGCGTGCTTCGACGGGATTGACGTCAGGCGCCTGGCGGCGGAGCTCAAGAACCGCGGCGTGCTGGTCGCGGCCCGCAAGGGGCGATTGCGGGTGTCGCCGCATTTTTATAATGACGAGGCGGATTTAGAGAAGTTGGTTGGGGCGGTTAGGGCGATTGCGGATATACCATCGTCAGCGGATCGGGGAGCGGGATCGTCGTGAGGCCAAGGGCGCCGGCCATGGCGCCCAGGCTGAATTGCGGTTTGTCCGGATTGCCTTTGAGGATCGTGTCGACGTCGCCGACGACCAGCACGACGAGCTTGTCGGGATGCAGATACTGCTGCGCGACGCGCTG
>JBOGMR010000240.1:0-6163 GCA_050746825.1 Bryobacteraceae bacterium
CCGCCCTCCAGATCCGGAACCGGCTTCGCGCGATGTGCTGATCTCCGGTGCCACCATTCTCACGGTCACCAAAGGCGCCATCGAGAACGGGTCCGTCTGGGTTCACGATGGCAAAATTCAGGAAGTCGGTAAGACCGTCAACGCTCCTGCCGGCGCCCATCGCATCGACGGGACAGGGCGATTCGTCATGCCCGGTATCGTCGATTCGCATTCGCATTCGGCTACCGCGGGCGGTGTCAATGAGGGCGGCCTCTCGGTCACTGCGCAGGTCCGCATCGCCGACGCCCTCGATCCGGATGACATCGACCTCTATCGCGCGCTCGCCGGCGGCACGACGACGCTGAACATTCTTCACGGCAGCGCGAACGCCATCGGCGGGCAAAACGCGACCGTCAAGATCAAGTGGGGCCGCTCCGCCGAAGAGATGCTTTTCCCGGGCGCCCCGCGCGGCATCAAAATGGCGCTCGGCGAAAATCCCAAGCGCTCCAACAGCGCCGGCCAGACGGCCACGGCGCGCTTCCCTGCAACCCGCATGGGTGTCGAGAACGTGATCCGCGAGAGTTTCCTCGCGGCTCGCGAATACGCCCGCGCCTGGGAGGACTACCGCACTCGCTCGGCGCGCGGTGAAAAGCTGCTGCCGCCTGCGCACAACCTCACGCTCGAAACCCTCGCCGATGTCATGGCGGGGAAAATCTTCGTTCACGCCCACTGTTATCGCGCCGACGAGATCTCGATGCTGCTCGACCTCGCCGACGAGTTCGGATTCAAGATCCGCTCGCTGCAACACATTCTCGAGGGCTACAAAGTCACCGGGAAGATTCGCAAGCACGGCGCCGGCGCTTCCACCTTCGCCGACAACTGGGGCTACAAAATGGAAGCCTTCGACGGCACCGCCTACAACGCCGCGCTGATGGTGAAGGCGGGCATTCGCACCGCGATCAACTCCGATAGCGACGAGCGCGCGCGCCGGCTCTATCAGGAAGCCGCCAAGTCGATGAAGTACGGCGGGCTCAACGAGACCCAGGCGCTGCGCCTCATCACCATCGACCCGGCCTGGATGCTCGGCATCGACAACCGCGTCGGCTCGATCGAAGCCGGCAAGGATGCCGACCTCGCGATCTTCAATGGCCACCCGTTCAGCCCGTCGGCGCGCGTCGAGATGACGCTGGTCGACGGCCAGATCGTCTTCGACCGCGAGCGCGATCTCAAGAACCGCGTTCCGTGGAAAGAAGAATTTGAACCGCCCTCGCGCGTTGCGACCGGCGGCGAAGAGGAGGACGAGCTGTGAGAAACCGATTCGTTTGTACACTTCTGGCGCTGGCCTCCGTCGCTGCCGCGGAAACTGTCGCGATTGTGAACGCGAACATCGTGCCTGTGGCGTCGGCCACCATCCCGCGCGGCTCGCTTCTGATTCAGGAAGGCAAGATCACCGCGGTGGGCGCGCGGATCACCGTCCCTCGCGATGCGCGAAAGATCGAGGGCGCCGGCCTGTCCGTCTATCCCGGCTTGATCAACGCGTTCACCGATGTCGGACTCACCGAGATCGCCTCGGTTCGCGGCTCCGTCGATACCGTCGAGCTCGGTCCGTTCAATCCGCAGGCGCAGGCCTGGATCGCTGTGAATCCGCACAGCGAAATGGTGCGCACCTCGCGTGTGAACGGAATCACCTCGGCGCTCGTCGCGCCCTCGGGCGGGCGCATCTCGGGCGCCGCGTCGGTCGTCAACCTGTTCGGCTTCTATCCCGACCAGATGGCGCTTTCGCCGCGCGTGGGGCTCGTCATCGAAGTGCCCAGTGAAGCCGGCCGCGGCCGCCGCGGTGGAGGACGGGGCGAGGAAAGCAGCCGCCGCACCCCCGCCGAAGAGCTGGCGTTGCTCAAGGAGTATCTGCGCGAGGCGAAGGCCTACGCCGAGATGCGGGCGCGCGGCGGAGCCGGTGCTCCGTTCGATCTGCCGCTCGAATCCATGATCCCGGTCATCCGCGGTCAGGCGCCCGCGCTCTGCCACGCCAGCGGCTTCCGCGAGATCCGCACCGCAGTCGAGCTCGGCGATGAGTTCGGCCTCAAAGTCATCATCGTCGGCGGCGCCGAAGCATGGAAAGTGGTCGACTTGCTAAAGCAGAAGAACATTCCGGTCATCTACGACGCGATCGAGCGCCTTCCGCGCGCGCGCGAGGATCCTTACGACATCAACTTCTCCACGCCCGAGACGCTTCGCCGCGCCGGCGTGCGATTCGCCATCGCAACCGGCGGCGCTGGCGCGGCTCGCAATTTGCCGTATCACGCTGCGCTGGCTTCTGCGTACGGCCTCGAGCGCGAGGACGCCCTCCGGTCGATCAGCCAATGGCCCGCCGAAATCCTCGGCATCGCGGATAAAGTGGGTTCGATTGCTACCGGCAAGCTCGCGAATTTGCTCGTCACCAAGGGCGATCCGCTCGACGTGCGCAGCGAGGTCGTCCACGTATTCATCGAGGGCCGCGAAGTGCCGCTCGATTCGCGCAACAGCGAGTTATACGACCGCTTCTCTCACTAAGAGCGTGGCGCAGGCACTCGTGCCTGCCGCGCCGAGACTCGTCTCGGCGCTTGGTTCTTACTCGCGCACCAGCCGAAACACGCGCGCCGTCCCGTCGTCGCTCGCCGTCACGATCCGATTTCCATCCGGCGAAAACGCCGCGCTCCACTCAAGTCCCGTGTGGCCTTCGAGCCTGGCGATCGGGTCGCCCGCCGGCGCGCTCCATACGCGGGCCGTGTTGTCGCCGCTCGCGGTGACGACCCTCAGCCCGTCCCTTGAAAACGCCGCGTCCCACAACGGCCGGGTGTGACCTTCGAGCTTCCGCACCAGCGCGCCCGTCGCTGCGTCCCAAATCCGCACCGACTGATCTCCGCTGGCCGTGACGACGCGCGTTCCGTCCGGCGAAAAGGCCGCTCGAATCACCGCTCCGGCGTGCCGGGCGAGAACGCAACGTGCCGCACCGGCCTTCCGTTCCCATGCAGCTTCAGCAGCCGCCGCCAGCCGCTTGCCGATCCCTTCGGAGCCTCAACCGTTGCCGCCCGCTCGCACGCCGCCCCTGCGAGCATCAACGCGCCGACCGAGCTAACCCATCCACGCGCGTGCGTGGTCCGAAGTCGCCTCCATCCGCGCCCGCAGCTTCGCCCGCAGCTCGTTGCGGACTTTCCCCAGCTTCGCGTCGTCGATCAGGTTACGCTGCTCACCCGGGTCCGCCGCCACGTCGTACAGTTCCTGCCGCTTCGATTCGAAGACCGTCAGCTTGTGACGGCTGGAGCGGATCAGTCGATACGGCTCGACCGCAACTCCCACCGCCAGACCTTCCGGACGCCCATCGTCCCAAGTCGAGTACGCCTCGCGAATCCTGCCCTTTCCGGTTTCGATATAGCTTCGCAGACTCCGGCCCGCCGGCGGCTGCGCGGGGTGAACTCCCGCCAGGTCGAGCCACGTCGCCGTCGCATCGACGCTTGCCACCGGATCCTCCACCCGCGCCGCCTTCTTCACCAGACCGCCGCCGATGAAATACGGCACCCGGACCGATTCCTCCCAGTGCTGCACTTTGCCCGTCCAGTTGCGCGTCCCCGACATGTATCCGTTGTCTCCGATGAAGAAGATCGCGGTGTTGTCCCATTGCCCCGCCTTTTTGAGCGCGTCGATGAATCGGCCGATCGCTTCGTCGAGGTGAGTGACCACCGCGTAGTAAGTCGCCCAATCGAACGGTCTTCCTCCGGGCGGATGCAGCGGAGGCGCGAGCTGATCTTTCGGCTTCTCTTTGTACGCCGCGTAGTATTTGTCGGCCGCGTACCACGGCGTGTGCGGCGCGTTGTAGGCGAGCCACAGGAAATACGGCGACTTCGCGCTCCCGATCGCCTCGATGGCCGCATCGGTGAACAAGTCGGTGATGTGCCCCGCGACCTTTTCGTCTTTGCCGTCCTGTCCGCGCCGAAGCATCGGATCGCGGTAGACGCTCGCGCCGCCGCGCAGCCACAGCGGCGAGCGCGCGAATCCACACGGCCCCGGCTGTGGGGTGATGTGCCATTTGCCGATATGGATCGTGTCGTAACCCGCGGAGCGAAGCTGCGCGACGGCCGTCGGTCCCGCGTCAGGTTTGAAATCGGTCGCGCCATTGCTGCGCAGTCCGGTCTGATACGTTTCCCTCCCACTCAACATCACGCCGCGGCTCGGGCAGCACTGCGAGGTGCTGATGATGCCGTTCGCAAAATAGACGCCGCCTTGCGCCAGCCGGTCCAGATTCGGCGTGCGGATGTGTGGATTGCCGGACGCGCCGAGGCATTGGAAATGATGATCGTCGCTGAACAGGAACACGATATTCGGCTTCCGCTCAGCGCCCGGAGCGAGCGCCGCCGAAGCCGCACCTGCCAGCCAATCTCGCCGCGTAATCATGGTCATAAGCTACCATGCGATGCTCGAACCCGGCGCGCAGGGCGGCGTCAGTTGCGCTTGGCCGCGCGGTGCAAGCCGATCCCGCCGAAGATGAACGGCCTCGAATCGACCTTCGAATAACCCGTGCGCTGCAACAGGCCTGTGAAATCGTCCATCGAAACGAAGGCGCGGAGCGAGTCCGGGATGTACGTGTAAATGCGCGGGCGGCCGTGCAGGACAAATCCCCAGAACGCTCCTTGCATAAAGAGATACGCCAGATACGCGCGGCGCAATACCGGATTCGGCGGCAGGAAGAAATCGAGGCTCACCAGCGAGCCTCCAGGACGCGTGACGCGATGAATCTCCTCGACCGCCTGCTCGAGGTGCGGAAAATTCCGAAGGCCGTATCCAATGAAGACGCAGTCGAAAGACCGGTCGGGGAAGGGAAGCGATAGGGCGTCCGCGCAGACTGTGTGACGAACACCGGCCTGGTGGGCGAGGCGGAGCATCTGATGAGTGAGGTCGACTCCGATGGTCACGGCGGACGGCCGCGCGGCGGTGACCAGACGGGCGAAGTCGCCGGTGCCGCACGCAAGGTCCAGCACCACGGCCCGCTCCGGAAGCGTGGCGATCTCGACTCCCTGGCGCTTCCATCGGAAGTCCATCCCGTAGGAGAACAATGTCGTGATGAGGTCGTAGCGCGGCGCAATCACCGTAAACATCTCACTCATCCGGTGCCGGTCCTGGCGTTCAATAGGTATACGCACTGCGTGCGATTGTAGCAGCCGGGTACAATTTTTGAAATGGCCTTTCGCAAGCTGCTCGCGGCACTGAACAGTCTGATCGTGGTCGCCGCGGCGATACTGGTGGGGGCCGTGTGGTGGTACGCCTGGCGTCCGCTGCCGGAGAAATCAGGCACGGTTCGCGCGGATGTGAGCCGGCCCGTTCGGATCGCGCGCGATGCACTCGGCGTGCCGCACATTCAGGCGGAGACGCTCGATGACGCTCTGTATGCGCAAGGCTACGCGACAGCGCAGGAGCGGCTCTGGCAGATGGAAGCGCTGCGGCGTCTGGCGGCCGGTGAGCTGAGCGAAGTGGTGGGTCCGGGTGCGCTCGAGCTCGACCGCGAGGCGCGCACGCTGCGCATGCGCCGTCTGGCTGAAGAAGCGGTTCCCTTGATGCCGGCGGCTGATCGCGCTGCGCTGGCCGCCTACGCGCGCGGCGTCAATGCGTTCATCGAAACGCATCGCGACCGGCTGCCGCTCGAATTCCGCCTGCTGGGCTTTGAGCCGCGGCCCTGGCGTGTGACCGACTCGGCGCTGGCCGGCTTCCAGATGATCCGAACGCTCACCACCACGTGGAAGGACGAAATGCTGAAGCGCAATCTCCTCAACGGAGGCGATCGCGCCAAAGTGGATTTCCTGTTTCCAGTGCGCGGCGGCGGCGAGATCATGCCAGGCTCGAACGCGTGGGCCATCTCGGGGCAGTGGACTGCGTCAGGGAAGGCGATTCTCGCAAACGACATGCACCTCGAATGGTCCATTCCAGGGACGTGGTTCATGGCGCACCTGACCGCGCCCGGTCTTAACGTGAAGGGCGTCACGCTGCCGGGACTTCCGGGCGTAATCGTCGGTCATAACGAGCGGATCGCTTGGGGCATCACGAATCTCCATTTCGACGTGCAGGACCTCTACCGGGAGCAGGGCGAGGCGAGAACCGAGCCGGAGGTGATTTTGGTGAAGGGGGCCAAGCCCGTTGAATCGGTAGTGTGGGTGAC
>JBOGMR010000241.1:0-4604 GCA_050746825.1 Bryobacteraceae bacterium
CGTGTACACCATGATCGCGTTGATCGCCAGCGGAGTTCCGGGGGTGGTGATGCGGATTGACGTGCCGGCCAGCGTTGCCGGCAGAGGGTACGACGTCGCCTGCACCAGGGTCGCCGGCCCAAGATTCCGGCCAAAAACGACGAACATCGAACCCAGAGCGATCGATCCGTTCGGCAGATCCGGGAGCGCAAAACTCGCGGCATTCACGGCTCCGCCGGAACTGATGACTGGCTGCGCCCACGCGAAGCCCGCCAAGACAAGGCCCGTCAGGATTCCGCGCCACATCGGCCCCATGCCTCCAATTCCGAGTATCACGCGAGGGTGATGCGCGGGCGCTCTCCTCGCCTGGCTGAACGCCCCGGGCGCGCGACCGCGTATGCTAGCATCGTGGGTCGATCCGCACGTCGAGAGCGCTTTTGATGATCCTATTCGCTGCCGTCATCTTCCTCTCGGCGTTTCTGCTTTTCCAAGTGCAGCCGGTAATCGCGAAAATCATCCTGCCGTGGTTCGGAGGCTCGTCGGCGGTATGGAGCACCTGCATGTTGTTCTTTCAGGCGGTGCTGCTGCTCGGCTACGCTTACGCGCACGGCCTGCATGAACGCCTCAATCCCAAAAGTCAGGCGATCGTCCATACGCTGCTGCTCGCCGCGAGCCTCATCTCGCTGCCGATTATCCCGAGCGATGCCTGGAAGCCGTCAGGTCAGGAAATCCCGTCGCTGCGCATCCTTGCTCTGCTCGGCGTGACCATCGGACTGCCGTATTTCCTGCTCTCGACGACGAGCCCGCTGTTGCAGGCCTGGTACGCGCGAACGCACACCGGTGGGATGCCGTACCGGCTGTTTGCGTTGTCCAACCTCGCGTCGATGCTGGCGCTGCTCAGCTATCCGTTCGTCGTTGAGCCGAACTTCGCGGCGCGCACAACGGCCCGGATCTGGTCGATCGCGTACGCGTGTTTCGTCGTGCTTTGCGCGGTGCTGATGTGGCATAGCGCACGGCGGTCCGGAAGTGAAACCGCACGTGCGCCGTCCAACGAACCGCCGCCGCGTTGGGGATCGCGGTGGTTATGGGCGGCGCTTGCCGGCTGCGCGTCGATTCTGCTGCTTGCCGTGACGACCTTCCTGACCCAAGACATCGCCGCAATCCCGTTCCTCTGGATCCTGCCGCTGAGCTTGTATCTGGCCAGCTTCATCGTTTGCTTTGAAGCGCCGCAACTCTATAGGCGCGCGGTCTTCATGCCGCTGCTGGCCGCCGCACTCGCCGCGATGGCTTATCCGCTCCAGAGCCACAACGTGAATCTGCCCGTGGCCGTGGCCATTGCGGTTCTCGCGGCGTCGCTCTTTGTCTGCTGCATGGTTTGTCACGGCGAACTGGCGCGCCTCAAACCGAGCCCGCGCCATCTCACCATCTTCTATCTAATGATCTCGGTGGGCGGCGCTGCGGGCGGCGTCTTCGTCGGCTTGATTGCCCCGCACCTGTTCAACGCCTACTACGAATATCCCTTGGGGCTTGCGCTCTGTGCCGCGTTGGCGGTGTCTGTGCTCTTCCCGGGGACCGCGCGCTCATGGTCGCGGCTCAGTATCGCGAGGGTCCTGCTGCTGCTCTCGCTGGCCGGCTACTTAGTCGTCCTCGGATACGCAGTCCGCAGCGTTCTGCGCGGCAATCGCGTAGTCGCCCGCAACTTCTACGGCCAACTTCGCGTCGCCCAATATACCCATCGCGACGACCACCAGCCGCGCCGCAAGCTGCTTCACGGCGTCATCAACCACGGCGAGCAATTGCAGAACGAACCATACCGCCGGCAGCCGGCCACCTACTTCTGTCCGAGCTCGGGGATTGGACACGCGATGCAGTCCAGAAAGCCGGGCGTACCGCTACGCGTCGGTATTCTCGGCCTGGGCTGCGGTACGCTCGTCGTCTACGGATTGCGGGGCGATACGTTCCGGATCTACGAAATCAACCCTTTGGTAATCGATCTGGCGCGCAGTGAATTCACCTACCTCGGCGATACACTGGCGTCCGTCGAAACGGTGCTCGGCGATGGGCGCTTGTCGCTCGAGCGGGAACCGAGCCAGCAGTTCGACATCCTGATCATGGACGCTTTCTCCGGCGATTCGTTGCCGGTGCACCTGATCACGCGCGAGGCATTCCAAATCTACTTCCGGCAATTGAAACCGGGCGGCATCCTGGCCGTCAACATCTCGAACAAATACCTCAGCCTTGGGCCGGTGTTGGCGCGCGAGGCCGAGCACTTCGGAAAAATGGCGCTCGGCTTCAGCGACACTCCCTATGAGGACGACTTCGTCTGCTTCGGAACGGATTGGGTGCTGGTGATCGACCGTGCACCGCGGGGATCTCTTCCGCCGCTCCTGGCCGAGGGCCAGGTGCTCACGCCGGATCCCAACTTCCGTCTCTGGACCGACGACTTTTCGAACCTGCTGCGCAGCATCAAGTGAGAGGCCGCGGGTGGGCGAGCGTCCCTCAGTCCTCGCGTAACGCCGCTACCGGATCGAGTCGAGCCGCGCGCCGCGCAGGCATCATTGCCGCGCCGATCGCGACGGCGGCCAGGCTGGCCGCTGAAATCGCCAACGTCGCCGGATCGTTCGGTTCGACACCGTACAGGAACTTCGACACCACATTCCGAGCGTGCGCGGCAGTCTCACGGATTCGTCGATCCGCCGTTGCAACGTAGATTCAGGGAAATGCGCGGATCGATCTCGGCGATTGCCGCCTTCACCGCTGGAGCGACCGCCGCAGGCGACCCTGCGGTGCGCAGCGCGAAGTCATAGTCCGAGGAGGGCGCGGTCCTTTGACCGAATGCGTAATAGACGATCGGCCGATTCTCCTCACGGAGCGAAGACTCCTTCGTGTTCGCGGCGATGCCGGTGATCTCGACGGGCGCGCCGAAGCCTCCGAGTCTACCGTCAGTCTGGGGTCAGTCTACCAGAGGCTTTAGGAGGCTGTCTACTAGACGCGCCAGCGTACAAAAGGTCAGGACGGTTTTGTTTCGGCACGTGCAATTCTCCCAAAGACCACTCAGCCAGGGCCGGACTGTCGAGCTTCGCGCCCTCATCCGGTTCGTGGATGTACTCCTGGACGGCGGGCAATCGCGCGGCGACAGACTGGCGGAGTGGACCGATCGCGAGCAAGACGATCACAACAGGCCCTGAGCCAGAGGACCGTTCTCGCGGGATCGACGCCCGCAGTGGCACAACGGCCAGGCCTATGCTCCGGTGAGCGCTCCCTCACGGTCGCGGCTCTGTGTCGAAAGGCTCGATGGCCTGATCGAGCATCACCGCGAACTCTTCGGTCTTGCGGTCAATGCGCTGCTTGAGGCTGGTGAGGTCTTTCTCAAGGCTGGTGAGCTGGTCGGCCAGATGCATGCACGCGAGCACCGCGACTCGCGTCGAATCGGCGTTGGGTGATTTGCGCGCGATCTCGTGCATGAGCTCATCGACCTTCTGTGCGAGCTGCTCGACTTCGCGCGGATCGCCTTGCGCAAGCAAGCTGTAGGTCTGCCCCAGCAGCGTAACGCGAACCGGGCGCTTTTCCACTCGGTTACGCTCCGCTCAACTGGTCGATCTGTCCGAGGAGCTTCTCGATGCGTGTTCGCACCTGCCGGCGCTCGGCGCGCAGAGAATCCACTTCGGCGTTGAGTTGCGCCACCTGGGCTTGCGCGGCTGAGACTTGAGCCAGTGCGGCCTGTTTGTCGGCGAGCGCCGTGTCTTTCTCCTGGCGCAGGCGCGAGACGAGCTGCACCGCCTGCACGATTTTTTCTTCCAGACTGCCTAGGGAATCTGTCTCGAGAGTGGTTTCGATGTCGGGCATCTAAAGTAGATTATGCCTGGACGATCACGCTTTCGCCAGCCCTTCTTTGGCGCGGTCGACAAGCTGGCGGAAGCCGCCTTCATCTTTCAAAGCGATCTCCGCGAGAACCTTGCGATCGAGGAGGACTCCGGCGTTCTTCAGCCCGTGGATGAACTTGCTGTAGGAAATGCCGGCCTGCTTGCAAGCGGCGCCGATGCGGACAATCCACAGCGAGCGATAGTCGCGCTTCTTCTGCTTTCGTCCCACGTAGGCGAACTTCAAACCGCGCTCGACCGCTTCCTGCGCGGCCCGGTTCAGTTTGCTCTTGGTGAGGAAATAGCCGGACGCCTGCTTCAGCGTCTTGCTGCGGGTGTCTCTGCGATGGGCGCCTCGTTTGACTCTGGGCACGTTTCGTCTCCTATTGTGAGTTAATGGTTCCGGTTTCGACCGGAAGCGGCGGATCGGGCACGTGCCTCGCGCACCGTCCGCACGCTAACCGCTCCCTTACGGTCGCGGCTCAGTACGGCAACATCAGATTGAGCTTGGGCGCGTCAGCGGGATCCACGAGCACGCTCTTGGTCAGCTTGCGCTTGCGCTTCGGGCCCTTCGAGGTCAAGATGTGACGGGCAAACGCGTGATGCCGTTTGATCTTTCCCGTCCCGGTCTTCTTGAACCGCTTGGACGCACCTTTATGGGTTTTTAGCTTCGGCATAACAATGTGTCGGGAAACTTGATTGTAGCACTACTCCTGGTTGTCCTTCCACTCTTCGTACCAGGCCATCTGGATCGCCTCGAGCTTG
>JBOGMR010000242.1:0-5487 GCA_050746825.1 Bryobacteraceae bacterium
CTCCTCCCACTCGACGAGCACTCCGCGCCCGGCTGCGATTTCGCGCGCTTCTGCCAACATGCGTCCGGCCGCTTCCAAACGGACTTCGTCTTGCGGATGTCTGACGTCGAGGCTCGCACGGACCATCCCGGCGATCACATTCACCGCCCCGGGATCGACCTCCAACCGTCCCACGCTCGCCACCAGCCCGGCGTTGGCGCACGCTTCGCGCTCAACGCATCCGATCCACTCGGCCGCCGCCGCGAGCGCGTCGCGACGCAGATTCATCGGCGTTGTTCCCGCATGATTCGCCTTGCCCTCGAAACGGACATCAAAACGGCTCTGGCCGGCAATTGCCTCAACCACGCCAAGCGGAAGCGCAAGGCTCTCGAGAACGGGCCCCTGCTCGATGTGGAACTCCACATACCCGATCGCGTCCGGTTCGAGCGCCGCCTCGGGAATTCTTGCCGGATCGAGCCCGAACGCCCGGATTGCCTCGGCGACGCTCACGCCCTGCGAATCCTGCCGGTTGAGCAGCGCGCCGTCAACCGCGCCCACCAGCGCGCGACTCGCGATGAATGGCGCGCCGAAACGGATTCCCTCTTCTTCCGAAAAACCGGCCACTTCGATACCGAAACCCAGCCGCCGTCCGTCAAGCGCCTCGATCAATGCAATGCCGAGCACCACGCCGAGCACGCCGTCGAACGCGCCCGCGTGCGGCACCGTGTCGAGGTGCGACCCGATCAACAACCGCGGTGCATCCGCCTGCCGGCCTGCGTAAAACCCGCGCAGGTTCCCCACGTCATCGACCCTCACCGCCATTCCCAGCCGCTCCATCCAGGCGCGAAGGCGCGCGTGCACCTCGCGCATCGGCGGAGACAGGAATGTCCGCGTGGTCCAGCCCGGCTCTTCGGTGAGCGCCGCGATCTGGCGGCACCAGCGGATCACCTCGCCTGCGCGCTCAGACTGCTCGTGCGGCATGAAACATTATGGCCTGAGTTTGTTGAATCGCGCCAGCGTCCCCGGGCGCTATAGTCGAGGTGTGAACCAGCAGATCGTGCTCGCGGCGCGCCCCGCCGGATTCCCCAAAGAATCGGATTTCCGGCTGGTTGAATTGCCGATGCCTTCGCCGGGCGAGGGGGAAGTGCTCGTGCGCGTGAAGATTCTTTCGGTCGATCCCTACATGCGCGGGCGAATGAACGAGGCGCGGTCTTATGCCGAGCCGGTGGCGATCGGCGCGGTGATGGTGGGCCAGGGTGTCGGCGAAGTGGTGCAGTCAAGACACCCGGACTTCAAAACCGGCGACACTGTCGTGGGCTGGTTCGGCTGGCAACAGTACGCGGTGGCGCCCGCGAGCGAACTGCGCAAGCTCGACCCGGCGACCGCGCCACCCTCCACCGCGCTCGGCGTGCTGGGAATGCCCGGGCTCACGGCCTATTTCGGAATGACCGATATCTGCGGCCCGAAGCCGGGCGAGACCGCGGTGATTTCGGGCGCCGCCGGCGCGGTGGGTTCGATCGCGGGCCAGATCGCGAAGATCCGAGGCTGCCGTGCGGTGGGCATCGCGGGCTCGGATGAAAAGGTGTCTCACATCGTGAACGACTTCTGTTTCGACGCCGCCTTCAACTACAAAACGACGACGGACTATTCGGCGAAAGTGAAGGAACTCTGCCCGAAGGGCGTCGACGTCTACTTCGATAACGCCGGCGGCGCAATTACGGACGCCGTCATGCAGCGACTGAATCCACTCGCGCGGATCGCGATCTGCGGCCAGATTTCGCAGTACAACCTGGAGCAGCCCGAGGTCGGACCGCGCCCGTTCACGACGCTGCTCGTTCGCCAGGCGAAGGCGCAGGGCTTCCTGGTGTTTCAGTTTGCCGCGCGGTATCGCGAAGGGCTCACACAACTGGGCGCGTGGTTGAAGGAAGGCAGGCTGAAGTACCGCGAGCAATTCGCTGACGGGATTGAGAACGCGCCGAAGGCGTTCATCGAAATGCTCCGCGGCGCCAATGCCGGCAAGCAGCTTGTACGGATCTGACTCTCCGGTATCATAAATACATGGCCACGCAAACCTTGATGACGGCCGAGGAGTTCGACAAGCTTCCGGAAGAGGAAGGACGGCGCTACGAACTTCTGGACGGAGAGTTGATCGAAGTGCCAAGCGCAACCCCAAGTCACAACGATGTTCGTGACGAGCTTCTGACGATCCTGCGGAACTGGCTCAAGGAGCGGCGCAGCGGCAAGGCTCTGTCCGATACGGAATTCGCTATCGGAATCAGCAGTCGCTTCAAGCCTGACATCGCCGTCTTGCTCGGCGGCAAGTGGGCGCAGGTAGATCGCCGCAAAGTGCCCGTCGTAATCATCCCCGATATCGTTGTTGAGATCATTTCCCCGTCCGAAAACGCCTACACTCTTCACCGCAAAATTGCCTCCTATCTAAATGCTGGGGTGATCGAAGTGTGGGAGGTATATCATGAGACGCAGGATATGCGTATTCACACGGGCGGCGGGGTTCGGCCCTTGCGCGCATCAGACACCCTCACTTCCCCACTCCTCCCCGGTTGGTCGCAGCCCCTGGAGCCGCTCTTCCGTTCTGAGTAGCGCCATGCATTTCGACCATCATCGTCGCGAATTCCTGACGTACTCCGCTGGCGCCGCGCTTTCCCTCGCACTCCAAACCAAAGCCGGCGCGACCCCCCAGGACGCGCCGGGCGAGTGGCGCAATCGCCAATCGCCGATGGCCTACCGCCGCCTCGGCCGCACAGGCTACATGATCTCGGAGATGGTCATGGGTGGCAACACCATCGCGCCCGACAATCACGAGCACGTGCTCCAGGCGCTCGACGCAGGCCTGAACTACCTCGACACCGCACCCGCATACGGCAAGGGGCGCAGCGAAGAAGGCTACGCGCGAGTGCTCAAGAGCCGCAAGCGCGACAGCTTCTTCCTGAATTCGAAAGTCAGCCTCTGGGATACCAATCGAAACCTGCTCTACCAGCAACTTTATAGCAATCTTGCCGGCCGCGACCAGTTCGATCTAAGGCAGGCGGCCATGGACGACATCGCCGCGCGCGGCGCCGACAAGCCTGACTACTTTTGCAACTACTTCTCTGCACAGCGCCAGGAGCTCGAAGACGCCGCCCTGTCGAACGTAATGGAAAAAAAGTATGGCCGCCGCATCGACCGCGACCGCAATTATCGCAAGCTGATCCTCGATTCGGTGGATCAGAGTCTGGCACGGCTCGGCACCGACCACCTCGATCTCCTCATGTGCCCGCACGGCGCCAACTCGGCCTATGAGCTGCTGAACTACCCCGAGATTTTCGACGCCTTCGAATCGTTGAAACGCGCCGGTAAGGTTCGGCACTTCGGCGTCTCGGCCCATACCGACCCGGCTGGAGTGCTCGACGCCGCGATCAAGACGCGGCAATACTCGGCCGCGATGGTCGCGTACAACATCGTGAATCAAACCTATCTGAATCAAACTCTGGAGCGCGCCAAACAGGCCGATGTCGGCGTGATCGCAATGAAAGTCGCGCGACCCGTGCACAACGGCCGCGGCGGCGGCCAGCAGGACGATCCCGCGCGCGTCAAGCTCGTACAAGACGCTGTGCCGGGCCCGCTGAAGGTTCCTCAAAAAGCGTATTTATGGGCACTTCGCAATCCGAACTTGAGCGCAGTGATCTCGGAGCTGATCAACGCGGGACTGGTGAAGGACAATCTCCCACTGGCCGCACAGAAGAAGCCGGCGTAACGGCTCCGTCGTCCGAAGCTCGGATCCTCCGCCTGCTGTACGTCGTAGAGTTCCTGCTCGCATTGATCGTTGTCTTCACGCTCTGGGATCAGATCGGAGGCCAGAGCCATGTGGACGCGATCCCGTGGCAGTGGAAGCTTCTGCTCGGCCCCGGACTCGCATTTATCAGCGTGCGCGCCACGGCGGCCGCGGTAGATGGAGAGTCCGCCTGGAACGGAAAGACGATCGCGTGGATTACCGCTGCGATCACGCTCATTCTGGTGATGGGATCGCTGACCTACTATCAGCATCTGAATGAGCCGCCTGATGAAAACGAGCCGGCGATCGAGCACACGCGCGCGTGATGCGGCCCTACTTCACGACCGCTTCCGGATTCGCCGCGCATCGAAACCCGATCGTCCAAAACGCCGCCGTCGCTAGTTTCGGATCCGCCGGCGTCCGGAACGTCGTGGTCGCCTGTTCGGGCGTAGCTTGAAATCCTCCGCCACGCACTACCTTTTTCGCCGCTTCTTCCGGCGTGAGAGCGCCGGTGTTGCCCGGATACAGACTGTAGTTGTCGGCGACCCATTCCGGCACGTTCCCCGACATGTCCATCACTTGAAAAGGACTGGCGTCGAACGGGAACCACCCGATTTGCGCCGTGTAGCTTCGCTTCGTCTTCTTCAGGTTTGAAGTGTCTTCGGTGAACCAGTTCCCCCAGGGATACGAGCGTCCGTCGGCGCCACGCGCTGCCTTCTCCCACTCCGCCTCGGTGGGGAGGCGCTTGCCGGCCCATTCGGCGTAAGCTCGCGCGCTCTCCCAGGACACGTTCATCACGGGATGATCGGGCTTATTGAAATAACGCCAATCCCAAGGTGGATTGGCTGGATACCGCTGCTTGGCCGCATCGCAGAATTTCTTGTACTGCGCGTTGGTCACCTCGTGCTTGTCGATGTAAAACGGGGGGAGATTCACCTTGTGCGCGGGCGTCTCATTGGCGCGCACCGAATCGGCGCCTGAGTCCGCGTTGCGGCCCATGACGAATTCACCGGCGGGCACCAGCATCATCGTTCCCGAGGGAGTCTCGACGCTTTCGGCCAGCGCCAGCGGCTTCGCGGCTTCAGTAGGTCCGGGCGCCGTTGCGGCGGGCGCTGCCGCGGTCTGGTCTGAAGCCGTTCCCGTCACCGCGCTCTTGTTCCCGCTGCCAAAGATTCCGGCCAGCACCACCAGCAGCATCGCGCCCCCGATCGCAAGCGGAGCCGGCCGCTTCCAGGAAAAGGGCAGAACGGGTGCAGGCGGAGGGACGATCGGCGGCTCCAGCCGCTCTGTCGGTTCCATCCCGCTCTCGGCCTTCTGCAGCGCCGAGGCCACCTCCGCCAGATTCGCAGGCCTCAGCTCCGCGCGCTTCTCGATCATCCGATCGACGATTCGCGAGAGCGCTACGGGACAATCGGCGCGCAAGCCGGCAAGCGGGTGCGCCCGTTTGGTCAAATCGCCGTGCCAGCGCAGCCACTGAAAGTCGCTCCGATCGGCGATCACGGAAGCGAACTGCTGATTGAACAATTTTGCACCCAGCAGAACCTCGTAGAAGATGAAGCCGAGCGCATAAATATCACTCGCGAGGTGGACCTTGGCGGCCTCGCCGCGCCGTTCATCAAAGACCTCGGAGGGATAGTAGCGCGGCTCCCGGATCGGCGCGGTGGCGCCAGCCGGCGACGCAGCCGCCAGTTCGATGCCGACTTCCCCGTTTGACCGAATGGTGATGTGCGACGGAG
>JBOGMR010000243.1:0-2700 GCA_050746825.1 Bryobacteraceae bacterium
GCTCGACGACGCGCAAGTACGGCGGCACCGGTCTGGGGCTGTCGATTTCCAAACAGCTCGTCGAGGTCATGGGCGGCGAAATCGTCGTCGAGAGCCAGCCGGGCCGCGGCTCCACGTTTCACTTTACGATCACCCTGGTGAAACCCCGGAAGCGCAGCCCCGGCCGGAAGCCTACTGCCGGCCTCGGCGGGCTGCGCGTTTTGGTCCTCGAAAATAACGCGGCAGCGCGCGGCGTCCTCCACGAATACCTCCGATCGTGGGGTTGCCGGAGCGAGGAAGGCCTGAACAGCGCCGCAGTCCTTGCCCTTCTTCAGCAAGCTCTCGCGGGCGGCGATCCGTTTCATGCCGTGGTGCTCGTCGTGAATCGCGACAGTGCGGACGTTTTCGCGCTGGCCCGCCAGATCAAAGACGATCCCGCCCTGGGGCGCACGATTTGCATCGCATGCTCGACGGCGCCAATGCGCACCGACGCACGGCTTGCGGAGGCTGGATTCCATTGCTACTTGCAGAAACCGATTCGTCCCTCGGCGCTGTACGACGCGCTGCTGACGGCCCTGCATCTGGAGAGGCAACCTGGAGACCAAAGCGCCGTCGGCGATTCGCGGCCCGGCAGTCTGGCCGTCGCCGAAAAGGCCCAGCGCACGGTACTTCTGGCGGAGGACAATGAAGTCAATCAGAAGATCGTTCTGCGGTATCTCGAAAAGGCGGGCTATCGGGCCGACGTCGTGGGCACCGGCCAGCAGGCCATCGACGCGGTGCGCAAGCGGCGCTACGATCTGATCCTGATGGACATCCAGATGCCCGGCGTGGACGGCTTTCAGGCGACGCGCGCCATCCGGCGGCTGGAAGGCGCCAAGCGCCACACGCCGATCGTCGCGATGACCGCGAACGCGATGGCGGGGGATCGCGAGAAGTGCCTGGCGGGCGGGATGGACGATTACGTCAGCAAGCCGATCCACCTCGCGGAGCTGGGCGAGCGGCTGGCGCATTGGATGAAGTAAGCCGCCCACGTTACTTCACGAAACCCGCGGATCAGGCGATTGATGCGCTCGGGCTGTTCGTAGATGACCCAGTGCGTGCCGTCGGCGATGCGCTCGATCTTGACGTCTGGCACGAAGCGGTAGAGGCCGTCGGCGGGCTGGGTGTGAACCAACCCACAACTCGCGTGGACTTGACCGATGCCAGCACACGCTGAAATTCTTCGTCGAGGATAAGCAGGAAACGAATCCCTTCGAACAAAAAGTCGGCCGGTCTGAACAGATTCTTCTCCAAAAATCGCGCAATTAGCCCCACGTAAGTGTGGGTACGCATTTTGCTTCGTCCTGGCTCATCGGCTACACGAGAAACTTAAAAATACTGCACTCACGGTACTCGTTTTTGCTTGCATAAAAGCCTCTAGTACTGGTATTCTTGAATCGCTCCTTGAAATTGACCAACTACTAAAATCTCAGTCTGTGGCGCCGGCAATATCGTTCACTCTCTGCCTCCAGAATACTGATAGATATTCCAATCGGACACCTTGCCGAATCAGTGCCCAAATGGCCACTCTGGGGCATGGCCGTTAGGTATTTGTCAGGTGATTACCGAGAGCATACGCGGGAACTCGAATGAAAGTCAATTCAGCTCGGGAACCGGAATTGTTTGAGGTCATGTTCGTGTCTCGCGGAAACGGTCGCGGTCACGCTGTGCCGGATATGGCGATAGCGGCTAAACTGATTGATTTGTCGCCACACATTAGTGTCCAATTTGTCTCGTACGCCGAGGGCGCAGAAGCTTACCGCGCTTGCGGCCATCAGGTTCTCGATCTCCAGGCTCCTGACATGCCTCCGCTGTTCCATATGTTGATCGTCTTTACAAAACTGCTGGGGCACGCGAAACCTCGGCTGGTTGTTGCCCACGAGGAGTTTCCTGTCCCACCCGCCGCCGCGTGCCTCGGAATCCCTTGCATCTTCATCACGGATTTCTTCATGGATCCAAGCAGCCTGCACATGCAGGCTCTGCAGCACGCCTTCGAGATCATCTTCACCGCTGAGCCAGGTCTGTATACAGAGCCGCCACAGCTGAATGGCAAGGTTCATTATGTCGGACGTGCTGTCAGAAACATGGAATACACGCGGGCGGACTGGGAACGTGCTCGAAAAGAACTAAACGTTCCGTTGGATGCCACAGTGGTTCTCTGTCAGCCGGGCGGATGGACGGAGTCACGGGCACCGCTGGCCGGGTTGTTGAGTGCGGCCTGGGACCAGATTCGTCTCTCCCCGAAGCGCCTCATCTGGTTGACGGGGCGGGATTACGAAACGCTAGCAGCTAGGTTTCGGCAGCGGGATGACGTGATTATCCTCAGGGAGGACTGGAAAATCGACCGCCTAATGGCAGCGAGCGATGTTCTCATCACAAAGGCGAACCGCCTCACGGTCTATGAAGCTGCGTCGCTGGGTCTGCCGTCTATCTCAATATCGAGTCTCCTGAATTGGCCAGATGACGTTGCGGTGGGACGCGTAGACTCTAATACACCTCTCGTTTGTGATTCCTTGACACCTCAAACTTTGGCGGAGCGTATTCTGGAAAAAGTGGGGTCCTCGGGACAATCAGTGGGTGGGATGACGGCAAAACGATCTCGGCTGAGGCTGATCGGATGATGAACGATCGGAGGTACTGCCCAGACCCCTCGACAACCGAGAGGGTTATCAGCGCCTGCTT
>JBOGMR010000244.1:0-3362 GCA_050746825.1 Bryobacteraceae bacterium
CGCTCGACGTAGCCGCTGGTGGACCGGCGGTTGTAAGAGTCGTGATATAGATGGCCGAACAGGTTGTGCTTGCGAGTCTGAAGAAAATCGACTCGCGCCATGTAGCTTTCGGCGTTGGAGGATTGCGGATTCAGAGTGACAATCAGGTTGTTCGGAGTGATGGGGATAAATCGTTCCAGAATGCCCCTGGACGCAGGACTGATGCAGCTTGGACTGATCACATTGCCGGCCACGCAGGGACTTCCGGCGCTGTTGAGCATCGGTTGGCCGGTGAGCGGGTGGGTTGGATTGCGGATCTGCGCCGTCAGGTGGCGGAAGTCGCCGCTGCGCTCGGCCGCCGAAGGCAGGATCGTCTGCGATGAGCCGGTCTCCGGCCGGTTCTCGAGCCGCTGGTAATAGCCGAACACGAAGAGCTTGTCGCGTTTCACGGGGCCTCCCGCGCTCGCGCCGAACTGGTTCTGCCTGGTTTGCGGGCGGCGCGGCTGGAAGAAGCTCCGCGAGTTCAGCTTGTCGTTACGGAGAAACTCCCACGCCGACCCATGGAACTGGTTGGTACCCGCTTTCGATGTGACCGTAACCTGGCTGCCGGAATTGTTGCCGTATTCGGAAGTGAAGTTATGCGTCTGAATACGGATCTCCTGCACCGCGTCCGGCGGGGGCACGTTCATGCCCGTGGTTTGCCCGAAGTGCGTGAAATTCGCGCCGTTGAAGGTGAAGTTATTGTTGACCGACCGCCCGCCATTGACGCTCATGTTCGGTCCGGCCCTTGTGTCGCCGGGTTCCTGAGGCGCGTTCACCTCGGTGATACCGGGCAGAATCCGCGCGAGCGAAATGACATTGCGCCCGCTGAGGGGCAGATCCGTGACACGGCGATCGTCCACAAGGCCCGAGAGCGTTTGGCTCGTCGTGTTAACCAGCGTCGCCTGACTCGAGACTGTGACCTCGCTTTGCACCGAACCCACTTTGAGCTCGGCGTCGAGGCGGAGGTTTTCACCGGATGTCAGCCGCACGTCCGACTGGACCTGCTTCTGAAACCCTGCCGCCGTCACACTGAACTCATAACCGCCCGGCGGCATCGCCAGCATGTTGTAGAAGCCGGTCGGGTCGGTGACCGCCGAGCGCGTGAGCTGCTGTCCGGTTAAGACGGCCTGGATGTTGGCGTTCGCAACAATGGCGCCAGTCTGATCTTTGACATATCCGCTGATGGTTCCCGCAACCTGCGCGTGAGCTGCCACCGTGGAAAGGGCGACCAACAGGGTCAGAATCCGCAAGAACATGATTGTGCTCCAGTGAGAAGAAACTCAACCGCTGGTCGCCGTCTTCGAGCCGGCAATTTGCGGGATCAGCTCGCCATGTACATCGGTGAGACGCATATGGCGGCCGTTGAAGAAGTAAGTCAGGCGCTTGTGGTCGATGCCCATCAAGTGCAGGACCGTCGCGTGGAAATCAAAAACACTGATCGGCTGTCGAACCACTTTGTACCCGAAGTCGTCGCTTTCGCCGATGATCTGGCCGCCCGGGATACCCGCACCCGCCATCCAGAAGCTGAAGGCTTGCGGATTGTGGTCGCGGCCGACGCCGCGTTGTGAAATAGGCATGCGGCCGAACTCGGTGTGCCAGATCACGAGGGTTTCGTCGAGCAGGCCGCGGCGTTTCAAATCCGCCAGCAGACCCGCGATCGGCTTGTCGACTTCCGGGGCGTGCAGACCGTGATTGTCGACGATGCTGTTATGCGCGTCCCAGGTGTCGACGGTGTCGTTGACATACGCGCCGCTCCAAAGCTGAATGAAGCGCACGCCGCGCTCAACCAGGCGCCGCGCCAGCAGACACTGCCGTCCGAACGGCTCACTGGCCGGAGTGTCCATGCCATAAAGCCGCTTGGTCTCTTCCGGCTCCTGAGTGAGATTCACTGCTTCGGGCGCGCAGCTTTGCATCCGGTAGGCCAGCTCATAGGAAGCGATACGCGCCGCCAGCTCGGTCGATCCGGGGAAGCGCTCTTCGTGCTGCTGGTTGAGCCGTGCCAGATGGTCGAGACGCTGGCGCTGTTGTTCCGGGGTGACGTACGGCGAGGGAGGCCTCAGGTCGAGGATCGGGTCACCCGTTGCGCGGAACACCGTGCCCTGGTAGCCCGCCGGCAGATAGCCGGCGCCCCAATTGTTAGGTCCGTTGTAGGGGCCGCCCTTCTTATCGTGAATGACGACGAACGCCGGAAGGTTTTGGTTCTCGGTGCCGAGGCCATAGGCGACCCACGCGCCGTAACTGGGAAAACCCGGAATCAGAGCGCCGGTGTTCCACTCGAAATGCGAAATCGAGTGGTCGTTGGAGCGTCCGACCGCCGAGCGGATCAGTGCGAGGTCGTCGACCATCGTCGCCGTGTGCGGAAACAGCTCGGAAACATCGATGCCGGCCCGGCCGTACTTTTTGAATTTGTACGGGCTGCGCATGATCGGACCCGGATAGCCCTGCTGCACCTGGACGTCGTTTTCGCCTGGCAGTGGCTGCCCGTGATATTTGTCGAGCGCCGGCTTGGGATCGAAGGTATCGAGGTGGCTGACGCCGCCGCACATGAACAGCGAAATCACATTTTTCGCGCGCGGCTTGAAGTGCGCGGGTTTCGGTGCATACGCCGACTGGACTCCGGGCGCGCTCTCACAGGCGTTCGCGCCCAGCAGGCCGTCCTGGTTCAACAGGTAGGCCAGCGCCAGACCGCCGATGCCCTGTCCCGATTGGAACAGGAGATCGCGCCGCGAGAGGAAGCGCGGTCTGCGGTTCGGATCCGCGCTATTCGACATAAAGAAACTCGTTCAGATTCATGATGACGTTGCAAAGATCGGTGAGCGCGCGCAGGTTCGGATCGCCGTCCGGATTCGCGCCATGATGTTTCACCTGCTGACCGAGGAAGCGCGAGTTGTCCGTCATTTCCCGCGGCGCCGGATCGCGGCTGAGCGCGATCTGGTACGCCGTTTTGATCTGCGCGTCGCGCGACGGCCCCGCCGACTTCAGCACACGTTCCGCGAAATACTGCGATTGGAGGAGAACGAACTCGTTGTTGAGCAGCGTCAGGGCCTGCGTCGGTACGGTCGTAGTGTTGCGCTTTTCGCACGTCACCATCGTGTCCGGCTGATCGAAGACCTCGAACATCGGATGCTTGCGCGCCCGCTTCCAGTACGCGTAGACGCTACGCCGCCAGGTGGAAGGTTCCTCCCTGGTCAGAGTCCACTTGCCCACGCGCTTCACTTCCTCATGCACAGACGCCGCCAGCGACGGAAAGAAGGGAGGACCGCCGGCTTGCGGATTCAACTGGCCGCTCGTCGAGAGGATGAGATCGCGCACGATCTCTGCCTCGACGCGCCGCATGGGAA
>JBOGMR010000245.1:0-7502 GCA_050746825.1 Bryobacteraceae bacterium
ATCCTGCACTTACTCGGGCTTGATCAGAACCGGCTGTGGTTCCTGCATAATGGCCGTCACGAGAAGCTGACCGATTTCGGCGGACGCGTGATCGACAAGGTGATCGCGTAGCACGGTTGCCGGTTAGCGCTGTGGCATAGCTCCAAATCCGAGGCGCGGCAGTAAGCTTCGAAATCGCGGATCGGAGCGCAAACCATCGGGATCGGGGTGGGAAACAGATGGCAACGGCGAAGGAAGACCGGCGGCTGGTCAGACTGACGAAAATCTGCCTCGCGCTACCGGAGGCGGCGCGGGAGATCCATGGGTCGCACGCGTCGTTCCTGGTGCGGAAAAAGGTCTTCGCGTATTTTCTCAACGATCATCATGGCGACGGAATTGTGGCGGTCAGTTGCAAGGTGCTGAAGGGGGATAATACGGCGCTGATTGCGGCGGACCCGAAGAGGTTCTACATGCCGGCGTACATCGGGCCGAGAGGTTGGGTGGCGCTGCGGCTGGATGTGGGGGAGATCGATTGGGAAGAGGTGGAGGAGTTGGTGACGGGGAGTTACCGGCTGACGGCGCCGAAGAACCTGGGCAGAAGCCGGCAGGCAGACTGAAGTCCGCCGCACCAAGCGCCGAGACGAGTCCCGGCGCGGCAGGTACAAGTGCCTGCGCCACGAGACGCGGTTATCGGCCGGTGATTGTCACTTGCCGGCTCACTCCGCCCGCTTCGATGCGGACGACATTGGCGCCGCGGACCGTGCCCAGGCGGAGGTTGAGGGCGAAGACGCCCGGGATCGACCGATTGCGAGACACGACGCCGAGGATTTCGCCGCCGCCGGAGACGACGGTCGCGGTCGGATCGATCTCGCCGATGGGGACGCCCGCCGAATCAGTGATGCGGAAGAGAACCGCGTTGTTCACCGTGCTGCCGGCAGAGCGGCCGGTGCTGACTTCGAACACGGTGATGAAGCGGGGCGTATTCGATGTGACGGCATACCAATAGGGAACGCGGATTTCCGTGCCGGAGGCCGCGTCGGCAATGCGGACCGCCCCTTCGTAGGCGCCGGGAGCGAGCGATGCGCCGGAGATGCGGAGACGGACGCCGGCCGAGGCGCCGGGTTCAAGCGTCAGGGCGCCGGTGCTAAGCGATGCGATGTCACCGGTGGTGGAGAGGTGGTACGAGGCAGCGCTTGAGCCGACGTTGAACACGGTCAGCACCTGGGAGTCGTCGACAGTGCCGCCACCGGTGCGGAAGTTCACCGCGGCGGGCACAGCGGCGGCAGTACTCCGGACGGCGGCATCGAGATTGAGCGACCCCGCGCCGGTGAATTGCAGCGGACCGTCGACGGCCGTGGCCGTGTCGATCAGCAGCGAGCGGTATTGCGCCAGCGTGAGGCCCGGGCGCGCGGCCTTCAGCAGGGCGGCGGCGCCGGCAACGAGCGGGGCGGAGAAGCTGGTGCCCTGCGTGGTGTCGTATCCATTCGCGCTGTACATTTCGCCGCGCGAGTCGTTGTCCTGCGTGGCAGTGTAGAAGCTGGTGCCGACGGCGACCAGATCGGGCTTGATGGCGAGATCGACATTGGGACCGCGGCTGGAGAAGTCGGCAATTCCGTGGATGTTCGTGATGACCGGGGCGGGCGTGAAGCTGATCGTCGCGGCAAGTGATCCTCCCCTGCCGAGAGTCCCCAGAACTTCCCTGCCGTCGTCGTAGCTGATCATGGAAGCAGGAAGCGTTGAGGAGCCGACACTCATTGTGATCGCGTCGGGGCGGTCGCGGTCGCTGTAGAGCAACGCTGCAATCGCACCCCCGCGCTGGGCATTCAGGAGCTTCTCTTCGAACAGGCATTCCCCTCGCGCGATGAAGGCGATGCGGCCGGTCAGGCTGCCGCCGGAGAAAGTGGAGCATCCGAGACCATTGCCGTCGAGTGCGGTCACGTCAAACAGCGGACCGGTGACGGAATTTCTCGAACCCGAGCCGGCGCCGGGGATGGCTGCGAGGGGACGCAGACCACTGACTGAAACACTGGATGCGAAGATGCGGTCGCTGCGAATCGCGCCGACGGTGATGGCGGAGAGCGCCGTGCCAGGCGAGCCGATGGTGTTGAAGTCGGGGCCGCTGTTGCCCGCCGAGACGACGACGATGACGCCGGCGGCGGAGGCGCGCTCGATGGCTTCGACTTCGGGGTCGGAACCGAGGCGCGGCGCCAGATCCGAGCCGAGGCTCAAGTTGATGACGTTCATGCCGTCGGCGACGGCGTCGTCGATCGCTTTGAGGATGGCGTCTTCACTTGCGCCGTCGTTCACGCCGGGCGAGCCGAACACTTTGTACGAACCGATCCAGGCTCGCGGTGCAACGCCGGAGATGGCGGCGAGCGGCGCGGTGACCGGGACGCCGGCGGCGGCCATTGCGGTGGCGGTGCCGTGCCCGACGCGATCGCGCGCGGAAGGATCGGGATCGGAGCGGCTGAAGAGGCGCGAATAGCTGCGAGCGACGATGACTTTGCTATTGGTGAACTCGCGGTCCGATTCGGCGTTCATTTGCGGGTAGCCTTCGGGCATCGGAATACTTGGGTCGTTGAACGCGGGATGGCCGATATCGATGCCGGTATCGATGATGCCGACTTTAACGCCGGCGCCGGCGCGCTCGAAGCCGATCTGCTGGATCGCCTCGGGGACGCGATGCACGGGAAGCGCGCGATCGAGCGTCAGGTGAAACTCACGGACCTGATGGACGCGCTTGACGCCGGGGATGCGGGCCAGACGAGCGGCGCGGCCCGCGGGCATCCGGATGAAGATCGCGTTGGCGACGCTGTCAACCGAATCGAGCACCTCGATCTGTTCCTGCTGCATGGCGAGGCGGGCCTGGCGCTGCTGCGCGCGCACGCGCTGGCGGAAGAGGGGGCGGGCAAGGCGCTCTGCGGCGGGCTCTTCGGAGAGTTCGACGATGTAACGGTCGGCGGTTTGGGCGAGAGCCGCGAGGGGTAAGAGGATAAGAGCCAAGCGCCGGCACGAGTGCCGGAGTGGCAGGCGAAAGTGCCTGCGCCACGTCTGAAGATAGGAATGCATGAAACCGGGTCTCCTATTGGATTGCAATACTAGCGGACTTGGATTCCACTCCGTTGATGCTGATGACGACGGGCTGTATGCCCGTGGGCGTGTCGGCCGGAACGACGACGTTGATCTGATAGAGGCCGACGAGGTTGGGAGCGAGGCCGCTGAAAAGCACTTGGGCCGGGCGTCCACCGAGAGTCACAGTAGGAACAACCCGAGTACGAGCCAAAGGTTCCGCGCCGGGGGACGGCTCGCCGCTGGCCGGCTGGTTATCGACCGGACCGAGACCGTTGGCGTAAATCTGAATGGCCTGGCCGCGGCGCGCGGCGTTGGCGGCGGTGAGCAGCGCGAAGTTTGCGTCGAGGGCCGCGACGAGGCGGCGGCCGCTGGCAGCGTCGTCGTATTCGAAGGACGCGGGCGATTGATCGGCGAGTTGCACGTCGAACAAGGCGCTCGAGTCATTGAAGCCGGGGCCGACGCTGACTTTCATCAGCGCGGTATTGAGCCCACGGAACTCCCACGGAATTTGCACGTTGATCTGATTCTCGGAAACGAAATGAAGCCGCCCGGGCAGGCTGATGCTGGAGTTGGCTGTATCAAAGCTCACACTGACGGCGGCGAGCGAAAGGGGTAGCGAAGCTGTGGTGGCGACGCGCGTGGATTCGCTGAGACCGCGGCCGCGGATAGTGATGTAGGAGCCGGGAGCGACGCGGACTGGCTGAAAGCTGGCGGCATTGAGTACGCCGCTCGCATCGATGACAGGCTGAACGCGGGCGCGTCCGAAGAAATCGAGGGTGAGGCCGCCGGCCTCCGCGCTGAACTGCTGCTCGCCGAGGCGCGGACCGAGCGTGACGTCCGCGGCGGCGATTCCATAGACATCCGTGGTGGGATCGGCGAGATCGATTCTGCCGCCGCCGAAGGGAACGCGGAAGCGCACCGCCGCATTGCGAACCGGCACGCCGAGACGGTCGACAGCCTTGAATCCCATCAGCCACTTGGGCTCGCCGACGATGCCGACGAAACCGTCGCCGAAGATCGGCACGAGATTCTGCACAACACCGTCGCCGGCCAGATACAAATACGGCACGCGCAGGTTTGCAGAGCCGCCGCGCACGGTGATGGCGCCTTCGTAGGAGCCGGGGGAAGGTGGTGTTCCGGTGAGCGCCACAGCGACTGTGGAGGTTTGGCCAGGGTTAAGCTGGACGCTCGACGGCGTGAGCGTAATTTGGGCGCGGCTGTCGGCGTCGCGCGCGGCTACCGCGAGTGTGAACGTGGCGGCAGAAGATCCGGTGTTGGTGACGCGCAGTGCGAGGCTCTTGGGCAGAGTGCCGGGGTTGATGACGCCGAACGAGAGCGTGGCGGGTTCGAGCGTGGCTCCTGGCTGCAGGGCGGCTTCGATATTGAGTTTGCCGGCTCCGACCGCGGTGACTCGCGCGAGGCCCGCGTCGTCATCGACACTATTGCTCGCGGTATTGACGACAGCCGACTTGAGTTGAACTGCCGTGAATCCGGGATTCCGCTGTTTCACCAGAGCGGCTGCGCCTGCTACCATCGGCACCGCGAAGCTGGTACCCTGCGCCGAGGTGAACAAGCTGGCGTTCCAGAGGTCGCCATTCGGGTCGAAGCTCTGAGTCGCGGTGTACATGTCGGTTCCGACGGCGGCGAGATCGGGCTTGATCGTTGCATGGCCCTTCGAAACATCGCCGATACTGGGGCCGCGCGAGGAGAAATCGGCGACGGTGTCGAAATCGGCGGAGAGCTCGGTGAGCGCCGGATCGAGCGTCGCGGTTCGACTCGAGTTCGAAGCCAACAGATTCTTGAGCGCCAGGCCATCGCGGTTGCCGACCAGCACTGCGGGGATTCCAGTTTCCGCGAGGCTGAGCGGAGCGAATGGGAAGTCAGCTCCTGCTTCGCGGTAGATAATGACGCCAACGGCGCCGGCCTTTTGCGAGTTGTTAACTTTGTCGGCGAAGCCGCAATCGCCGCGCTGAACGAGCGCGATGGCGCCGGCCAGCGAGCCTGCACCAAGCGGCGAACAGGCGCGCCCATTGTCCTGGAGAGTCGCGACGTCTCGCAGCGGCGCGGTCAGCGGGCTGCCCGGCTTGGGCCCATTGCCAAAGATCGCGTTGATGCGATCGGCGCCGCTTACGCGAACACTTGCGAAGAAAACGTGCGCGTTGGTGGTGGCGCCGACGGTGATCGCGGTGGGCGCGGTGCCGGGCGTGTGGATTGAGTTGAGCGCGGGAAAGCGCAGGCCGAAGTCACCGTCGTTGCCGGCGGACACGACTACGGCGAGGCCGGCGCGCACTGCGTTTTCGACGGACTCGGCGCGAATGTCGCAGGCCTGATCGCGGCCCTGCCTGTCCTGGCAACGGTCGAGCGCGCCGTAGCTGGCGGGACTGCCGATCGAAAGCGTGACCACGTCCATTCCGTCGCTGAGCGCGTCTTCGAGAGCCTGGATCACGACCGGAGTCTTGGTGGTATCGTTCACACCGGGCGAAGCGAAAATCTTGTAGTTGCCGAGCCAGGCCTTGGGCGCGACGCCCGCGATCGTCGCGGTAGGACCTATGACGCGACGGCCGGCGGCGATCATGGCGGCGGCCGTGCCGTGGCCGACTCGGTCGCGGGGCGTGGTGTCATCGGGCCGGGAATCCTCAGCCTGTATTTGGGCAAACGGAAGCTGCGCAACGTAACTCCGCGCCACGATGATCTTGCTGTTGGTGTAAGGCAGGTCCTCCGGGCGGCCTCGCGGATAACCGGCCGGCGCCTGGAGTGAGGCGTCCTGGAAAGCGGGGTGCGTGTGGTCGATGCCGGTGTCGATGATGCCGATTTTCGCGCCTGCGCCGGCGCTGCCTTCGCCGCCGACGACCGACCAGGCTTGCGTGGCGCGGACCAGGTCCAGAGCGCGATTGAGGTGGCGCTTGAGTGGCGGCAAATATTCGACGCGGCGGACGCCGGGCAGCGAGCGAAGCTGGGCGGCCTGCTGTGATGTGGCGCGGATGAAGATGGCGTTGACCAAGGTTTGCGCCGCGCCAGTGGTGCGAATGCCGCGGCGCGAAAGCTCCCGGGTGAGGACGTTTTGCGAGTCGCGGAGCGCGGCGACGTGGTCGAGCGCGGCGGCCGTGCGGAACTCTTTTCGGGATGCGACGTGTTCGGCGAGTGGCGGGGCGTCGAGCACCAGGGCGTATTCGCCGTTCGGCTGAGCAGAGAGCGCGAGCGCGGCGCCCAGAAAAAGCCAGAGTAGGCGGGTCACCATCTAATGGACGATAACGCACCACGACCGGTTTCGGTGGGAAGAAGAAGATGAATCATCGCGCCGGCCTGGGGCATCTGACTGTTGGACACTTGACGTTTAAGACCGCTCCTTCGCGCTCGCGGCCCGGTAGAGGGTCGCGCAGGGAGCGAAGATCACAACCTGTTTGAGAGAGAGGATGAAATGAGATTAATCATCGGGACTCTTTTAGCCGTTGCCGTGAGCAGCGTCGCCCCGGCGGAGCCACTGACGCAAGGGGAGCGCGACCGCGCGATGAGCCATCTGCACGCGACCAGGAAGGCACTGCTGGACTCGGTGGCCGGTTTATCGGAAGCGCAATGGAAGTTCAAGGCCGGCGAGGATCGCTGGTCGGTGGCGGAGTGCGCCGAACATCTTACGGTGTCGGAGGAGTTCTTGTTCAAGCTCGTTACCGAGAAAGTGATGCAGGCGCCGCCGGCCAAGGCGGATCCGGAAATGGATGCGAAGATCCTCAAGATGCTGACGGACCGGTCGCAGAAGGCGCAGGCGCCCGAATTTCTGAAGCCTTCCAACAGGTGGGCCACCCCGGTGCAGATGATGGACGACTTCAAGAAGCGGCGGGACGAGACCATAGCCTACGTGCAGACGACGCAGGACGATCTGCGCGGGCATGCGGTGCCGCACCCGGCGTTCAAGATGCTGGACGGCTATCAGTGGATCCTGTTGATCAGCGGGCACGCCGAGCGGCATACGGCGCAGATCAACGAGGTGAAGGCGGATCCGAAGTTTCCGAAGAAGTAAGAAGGCCGGCCTGTGAGGCCGCTGCGGCTCGCGGAGGTGCGCGACCTAAGAGTGGTCGCACGGCGGATCGGTCCGAGGCGCGACCTGTAACTGAGCCGCGAGCGTGAGCGAGCGGTTGGCGCGCCTCACAACACGTCCCCCTTGCTCCTCGACCACATAGCGGATCGCCTCACGAACATCCTGATCCTTCCACAGCCATCGCGTGCTTCCGTGACGTGCTCATCGCCTCCGGCCTCGTTCATCGCCTTCGAGCCGGTTCAAAGCTCGGCTTGCATAGGCCATGAAATCATTCATCACCTTCTCGGGCCGAACTTCCGCTTCTACGATCACAGGCACGTGATTGCTCCGCACATGCGCGGCTAACAGATTCCAACCACGGGTGTAAGCAGACCTCCCGGAGCGTTTCGAGCACGATCGTGCGGCTGTCGCCGCCCAG
>JBOGMR010000246.1:0-13287 GCA_050746825.1 Bryobacteraceae bacterium
AGCGTGATCGCGGCGCCAACGACGCTCCGATCGCCACCCAAGCGGTTCCAAAGCCTGTGTGAGATGACGACCCCCGTTTCGTCCTGGAACCACTGCCCGACGGCGGGGTTGACTCCCAGATTGTGAGCCAGCGAGTTGGTGATCGCGGAGCCGCCTACGTGTTGCGGTTGGCCAGGCGACGTGAGATTGAAGTCCCCCGGCCTGTACCAGCCGAATGCATCGAAGGTCTGGGACTGCTGCTGATACTCGATGAGATCCGGAAACGTGTTCGCTCCGAAATGTTCGGAGTCGGTGAGGGTAGCGGAGAACAGGGTGACGAAGCGCTCTCCGTGCTGATAAGGCAGAGGCTTCAGCATCACGGCGTTCACGACGGTGTAGATGGCCGTGGTGGATCCGATGCCGACCGCAAGCGCGACGGAGGAGAGCAGAGCGACTGACTTCGCGCTCTTCCAGGACCGCCAGGCTTGGGAGAGGACCGAAAGCATCGAGAGTTCTATTATCGGTGAAGACCGGCCCCAACTCAGGCCAAAGCTCCGGCAAGCTTTTCCAGCGCCGGTTCGATGCGCTGGTGCAGCGTGAGGACCGGCGCGAACAGGTCGCCGAGGCGTGCGAAGCGGTCGGGCGCGTTGCGGATGTGGAACTGCTTCGGCGACAGGCCTCGCACCACTTCCTTCCACTCGAGCGGAGTCGAGACGGGCGCGGCATCGTGGGCTCGCAGCACGTAAGCCGCGGCGATCGTGCTTCCCTGCCGATTCTGCAGGTGATCGAAATAGACCCGGTTTTTCTCCCGCCGTTTCACCGAGCGCGGCGTCGTGAACAGATCCGGGCGGTCATGGAGGCACAACGCACCCAGCAACTCGGCGAAAGTGCGCGTCTGCTCGTAGGTGTATTCGGGCGCGACCGGGATATAGACGTGCATGCCGTCGCCGCCGGTGGTTTTGGGAAAACCCTGGAGGCCGACCAGGTCCAGCTTCTTGCGCACGAGTTGCGCGGCCTCGACGATCATTTCATAGGGGCATTCCACCGGATCGAGGTCGATCAACACGAAGTCGGGCGCCTCGAGCGAACCGGCGCGGCTCATCCACGGGTTCTGATCGATGCAGCCGAGTTGGGCCAGATAGAGCAGCGACGCGCGGTCGGCGGCGAGCACGTAGCGAATCGGCGCCTGGTTGTGCTCGGAGAATATGTTCTCGAACCGCAACCACGAGGGAAAGCTTTCGGGCGAATCTTTTTGGAAGAAGTGGCCTCCGTCGATTCCGTTGGGGTAGCGTTTGAGCGAGAGCGGACGCCCGGCCAGATGCGGGACGATGAGCGGAGCGACGGCGTCGTAGTAGTTGATGATGTCGCGCTTGTTGTAGCCATCGCGCGGGTAGAAGATCTTATCGAGGTTCGTGAACTTGAGGCGGCGGCCGTCGATGTCGAGGATGACTTCCTTGCGCTCGGCGGAAAGCAGCGGCGGCTTTTCGACCGGCGCGGGTTCGGCGGCCTTCGCCTCTTCGCTGACACAGTCCTTGGGCTCGACGTCGAGACGGAGTCCCAGATAGACCGGCGCGCGCAAATGCTTCTCGTGCGTCCATGAACCATACTTGACCTGGCAGACCAACTCGGGCCGCACCCACACCACGCTGCCGCGCGCCATTTTGGGAGGATCGGGAAATGGCGACGATTCGGTGACCAGCGGTTCGAGACGCCGCGCGAGGTCGGCCATGATCTTCCCGGTGAAGCCTGTGCCGGCGTTGCCTACGTAGACGAGCTTGCCGTTTTCGTACAGGCCGAGGACCAGCGCGCCGAAGTGCTCGCGCTCGCCGTGTGTAAAGCCGCAAATGACGAACTCCTGCTGGCGCGTGGTTTTGAACTTGACCCATTGCGGCGTGCGTCGAGGCTCATAGGAGCTGTCGGCGCGCTTGGCGACGATGCCTTCGAGACCCTGCTCCTTGGCGGCCTCGAACAGCGCTTTGCCGTCGCTGAACGTATCGGAGACGCGGATCGACGGCGTGGGCTGGACGATCGACTCGAGCAGACGGCGGCGCTCGGTGAGCGGCAGCGCGCGCAGATCGCGGCCGTCAAGGTAGAGCAGATCGAAGAGGAACAACGTCGCGGATCGTGCGCGCGCCATATTGGCGATGGTGTTCGGATCGCTGGCCATGATGCGCGGCTGGATCAGAGAAAAGCTGGGAATGCCTTTGTCGTCGAGAACGACGATCTCACCATCGAGGACCGCGCGCGACGCCTTGAGACATCGCGGAAGAATGCTGAGCTCGGGATACTGACGGTCGCAGGGATTGCCGTTGCGCGATGCCATGCGCAGCTTGCCGGCGTCGACGAAGCAGATCGCGCGCACGCCATCCCACTTGATCTCGTAGAGCCAGCCGTCGCCGCGCGGCAGCGTGGAGCCGATCTCGGCTTTCATGGGCGTGATGGATTCGGGGAACGCGTCGCCGCCGGCTTGCGCGGGACGAAGCGGCTCGGGACCGGCGGCGGGAATGCCGGAAGCGATCTCCTGCTGCGTGCGTCCGGTGATGACGCTCACCGCGTGCGCTTCCACATCCCAGCCGGGGACGGCGTACTCGTCCTTCTTCTTGAGCAGCAGCCACTCGTCGCCTTTGCCGCGGTTCTTCATGCGGACGATGGCGAACTCGCCGCGCAGCTTCGAGCCGTAGAGTCGGAACTTGAAATCGCCGCGCTCGAGCTGTTGCGGCGCGGATTTGTCGCCGGCCATGTCGTAACGGCCGCGGTCCCAGAGCATGACGCTGCCGGCGCCGTAGTTGCCTTTGGGGATGTTGCCTTCGAAGTTGCCGTAGTCGAGCGGATGATCCTCGACGTGCATCGCGAGGCGCTTCTCTTTGGGATCGAGCGTGGGGCCTTTCGGCACGGCCCACGACACGAGCACGCCGCCGGCTTCGAGCCGGAAATCGTAGTGCAGGCGAGTGGCGTGGTGACGCTGCACGCAGAAGAAGTCGCCGCCGCCGGGCTCGGTAACCACCTTCGGTTCGGGCTCCGGAGTCTTGGCAAACGTGCGTTTTCGGGCGTATTCCTCGAGGGGCATCGGCAAGCCTGTCTTGCTTCATCATAAGGCAGCACTATAGAATTCAAATGGAGGCAGTGCCACGGAGGGATCATCATGGCGTCAAGCGTATGGCGAGGGCATGTAACGTTCGGACTGGTTTCGTTGCCGGTGCGGCTGTTCAGCGCGGCGCGCAGCGAGTCCATCAGCTTCAATCTTTTGCATAAAGACGATCACTCGCGCATCAAGCAGGTGATCTATTGTCAGGCGGAAGACAAGCCGGTCCCGCGCAGCGACCTCGTCAAGGGCTACGAGTTCGAGAAGGATCAGTACGTCATCATCGAGGACGAAGAAATCAAGAAGGTGGCGCCGAAGACGTCCAAGGTGATGGAGATTCTCGAGTTCGTCGAGGCCAAGGACGTCGATCCCATCTACCTCGAGAGTTCCTATTACATGTCTCCCGAGGGCGGGGGCGAGAAGCCGTACGCCCTGCTGTTCGAGGCGCTGAAGAAGTCGGGCTACTACGGCGTGGCCAAAATCGCCATGCACAATCGCGAGCACATTGTGATTCTGCGGCCGGGCGACAAGGGGATCCTGTTGCACACCATGTATTACGCCGACGAAGTGCGCCAGGTGGACGAGTTCCGCACCGATACGTCGCTGGTGAAAGAGAAGGAACTCGGACTGGCGATGATGCTGGTTGAATCGCTGGCCGACAAGTTCGACCCGTCGAAATACAAGGACACCTACCGCGAGAATCTCGAGCAGATGATCGATGCCAAGAAGAAGGGGCGTAAGGTGGTGGAGATCGCGCAGCCGACCGTGGCGCCGGTGATCGACATCATGGAAGCGCTGAAGAAGAGCCTGGAGGCGAAGAAGCCGCCGAAGGCCGCGTCGGAGGCGTCAGGGGCAGAGGCGGAGGCGATCGGGGAAGAGGCGCCTGCACCCGCGAAGAAGGCAGGGGCGCGGCGGGCGAGGGCGTAAGCCCGGCGGAGAGAATTCGAGACGGGCGCCCACGCACCCTGAAGTTTCGTAATGCGAAAAATCATCGCCGGCATTCTTCGGACCTTCATTGCCGTCCGGACTCGTGGTTCTGTCTGCGTCACTCGTCTTGTATTTTCTTCCAGGGCTGAGCATTCTTTTCGGAAAGATCAAAGCCCAGAGCCCTTATTGCACGGTGCCGCGAGCGGTGATCGACGCCAACATCAAGGGTCAAGCAGTCCGAGCTAGAGGCGAAACTGCTCAAGGGTTCGCGGAAAGCCCGCAGCGAGGGCGTGTTCGATCTCTGGGAAACTCCTGCCGGGCGATTTTGGATGCCGGCGGGGAATGACGTCGTCCTTCCGATCCTGCTTGCGCAGCAGCAGCGCAAGATTTACGGGAATGGCGTGCGCAAGGGTGATGTCGTGCTCGACTGTGGCGCACACGTCGGAACTTATGTGAAGACCGCGCTCGACGCCGGTGCAAGCCTGGTGGTGGCAATCGAGCCGTCCCCTCCCGCACTCGAGTGCCTTCGCCGCAACCTCGAGGCTGAAGTTAAGGCGGGAAAGGTGATCATCTACCCGAAGGGTGTCTGGGACAAGGAAGAGATGCTGGTGATGTTCGACAACGGCAGCGGCGCTGCGGGCGACAGTTTCGTCACGGCGGGCGATGGCGCCAAAAAGATGCCGGGTAGACCGGTCACCACAATCGACAACCTGGCACGCGAGCTGAACCTCTCTCGTGTGGATTTCATCAAAGCCGATGTGAAAGGAGCCACGGAGCGCATGCTGCGCGGCGGCGCCGTCACGATTCGTCGCGATCGCCCGCGGATGGCTTTGTCCACCGAAGAAGGACCCGAGGATCCGCTGACGATTAACAACCTCGTTTTGACTCTCTCTCCACTTTATAAGCTGCGCCCTGGCCCGTGTTTTTTTGACGGCGACGAAATTCGAAACGAAGTGATATTTTTCGAATGATCCAAGGCGCTGGCGTGATTTATTTCAATCGCTGCGGCGGGATCGCGCAGTTTCTCTGACCTCCACGTTGAGCAGCCCCTTGCCGCGCTGGAACGCACCGGGGATGGGCGGCCCGGCGCGGGCCGGGATTCACACAAATTCGTGAGGGGTTTTGCCTGCGGTTTACGCGATATGAGCATAACAGCCGCATGGGAAGATCGAACGCCGCCCGAATCTTCCTGTTGTGTTCCAAATGGTAACGGTGTATACTCATTTGGGATACCAACAAGATGAAACAGAAAACTGACATCTGGCAGGGCACGCTGGCTCTGATGGTGTTGAAGACCCTCGAAGTGATGGGGCCGCTGCACGGGTACGGCGTCGCGCGCCGCATTGAGCAGACCAGCGAGAACCTGCTCGCCGTCAATCAGGGGACGCTGTATCCGGTCCTGCTGCGGCTGGAGCAGGAAGGTGCGATCGCCTCCGAATGGGGCAATTCGGACAACAACCGGCGCGCGAAGTTCTACCGGATCACGAAGGCCGGACGCCGGCAGCTCGCTTCCGAAATGAAGCAGTGGGGACAGGCGATCGCGATCGTCGACCGCTTCTCCACGCTCAAGGGAGAAGCATGATAAGATCGCTCCGGCGCGCGGCCACCCGGCTGTGGAGCAGCCTGACACGGCAGAGCGACTCGGCCCTTCGGGAAGAGCTCGAATTGCACATCGCCATGCAAACCGAGGACAACATCCGGATGGGCATGAGCCCGCAGGACGCCGCGCGAACGGCGCGCCTCAAGTTCGGCGGCTTCGAAGCGGCGAAGGAGCTGTACCGCGATCAGCGCGGCGTTCCGTTTCTCGACATGCTCGGTCAGGATCTCCGCTACGCGTTGCGCGGAATGCGGCGCAGCCCGGGTTTCACAGCGCTCGCCGTACTCTCGCTGGGAATCGGGATCGGCGCCAACACCGCAATCTTCTCGGTGGTGAACGGCGTGCTGCTGCGTCCGTTGACTTATTCGGAACCGGATCGACTCTTTGCGGTTCGCGAGGTCATCATCAACAACGGCGTTACGTCCACACCTCCGGCGAATCCGCTGCACGTCCAGGAATGGAAGAAGCGGTGCCCTTCACTTCAGAGTGTCAGCGCAGCGCGGATGACGGTCTTCAGTCTTTTCGCAGGGGGCGAAGCCGAGCAATTGGCCGGGGCACAAGTTTCGCCGGCGTTCTTCGACACGGTGGGCGTGCATCCTCAGATGGGCCGCACCTTCGGGGACGACGAGGCGGAGCGCGGCAGGGACAACGTCGTGCTCATCACAGACCCGCTGTGGAGGCGGCGTTTCGGCGCCGACCCTGCGATCATCGGCAAGACCATCCTCCTCAGCGGACAGAGTTATCAAGTGGCCGGCGTCCTTCCCGCTCACCTTCGGTTCCCGGCCAGTGGGGGCCTCGAGCCGTACTCGACCGTGCGGAGAGAGCCGGAGATCTACCAGCCCCTGGTGTACGTCCGTGGCGAGATGCGGCCGATGGGCAATTTCAACTATGCAGCGATGGCGAGGCTCAAGCCGGGCGCGTCGCCGGAGCGCGCGGTAGCTGAAATCAACACGGTGCAGGCGCAATTTCCGAAGATGGCCGGCGAAAACGTAACGCTTCAGGCCAGGCTGGTGCCGGTCCAGGATCTGATGGTGGGCAAGGTACGTCTGGAGTTGTGGACGCTACTGGGTGCTGTGGGCGCGGTGCTGCTGATCGTGTGCGTGAACCTGGCGAACCTGCAGGTAGCTCGAATGACCGCGCGACGCCGTGAGTCGGCGATTCGCGCGGCGCTCGGCGCGAGCCGTGGCCGCCAGGTGCGCCAGGTCCTCACCGAAAGCTGGCTCCTGTCGGCCCTTGGCGGCGCCTTCGGAATCGCGCTGGCCTTTGCAGCCGTTCGCTACCTGGTGCTGGTTGCTCCGGCGGACTTGCCCAGGCTCGATCAGATTCGTGTCGACGGCGGCGTGCTGGCCTTCGCCGTATTTGTCTCGATGGCGACCGGCCTGCTGTCCGGGTTGGTTCCGGCGATTATGCTTAGCCGCAATGATCCACAGGCCGCGCTGAAATCCGGCAGCCATACGGTCTCCGCGGGCGCCGGAAGCTTGCGGACACGCCATGCGCTGATCGGCAGTGAAGTGGCGGTGAGCGCCGCGCTGCTCATCGTCGCCGGTTTGCTGACCTCCAGCTTCATCCGGCTACTCCGGGTGGACAAAGGCTTCGAGACCCATCGCGTGCTCACTTTCGGCGTCGCGCTGATGAGCTCAAAATACTCAAAGCAGCAAGAGCGCCAGCGATTCTACGAGCGGTTACTGGCGAGATTGCAGAGCGCGCCGGCAGTGCTCTCAGCCGCGCTGGTGACGGCCCTGCCTACGCGCGGTGAAACGTGGATCGATCCGATCAGCGTTGAGGGCGACTCGCGGCCCATCTACCAGCGCCCGCTGCCAAACAACCGGACCATTAGTCCGGACTATTTCCGGACGATGGGTATCCCGATCCGGCGGGGACGGTCGTTCGATGAGCGGGACCGCAATGGCCTTGCCGGCGTCATTTCAGAGAAGCTCGCGGAGCGTCTGTGGCCGGGCGAGGATCCGATCGGGAAACGCTTCATCCACTTCAATGGCAAGCCGGCAACCGTGGTCGGCGTGGTGGCAGACGTGCGCGCCACGTTGACCAAAGAGCCGGTCATGATTGCATACCATCCGTTCTGGCAAGGAGCGCCGTACGGAGTGTCGGTGGTGCTGAGGACCGCGGGAGACCCGCTGGCGTTAGCGCCCGTGGTGCGAGCGGCGGTGCGGGAGGAAGACATCGAGCTTCCGATTCCCGAGATCAAAACCCTGGATCAGGTTGTGGACGCCTCGATCGAGCAGCGGCGGTTTCACACAGTGATGGTATTGATCTTTGCGGGCTCGGCGTTGCTGGTGGCGAGCCTCGGGATCTACGGGGTGGTGGCCTTCTCGGTGGCGCGGCGGCGGACTGAGCTCGGCGTACGGATCGCGCTTGGCGCGCGACCCGCGGATTTGCTATTTCTCGTGGTCCGGCAGGGCATGTCGCCCGTCGTGCTGGGCTTGGTGGGCGGAGTTGCGATTGCGCTCGGCCTCGGCAATTTGATCCGCAGCTTGCTGTTCAGTGTGCAGCCGGCGGACCCGGCGACGATCGCGATCGTGGTGGCGCTGCTTGCGGCTACGGCGCTGCTTGCCTGCCTGGTGCCGGCGCGCGCCGCCGCCGCGAGCGATCCCGCGCGGACCTTAAGGTTCGAGTGACGCTCAGAACCTGTATTGCATGCCGAACTGGAGCAACCGGCGGTCGTAGAATGCTCCGGTGATGCGGCCGAACGTGGGCTGGTTGATATTGAAGCGCGTGTTCGTCACCGACTCGTCGCCCACATAGAACGTCGGGTGGTTGAGCACGTTGTTGGTTTCCGCGCGCAGTTCGATCGCGTGCTTCTCGAACAGGCGCGTCCGCTTCAGGATGCCGAGTCCGAGGTTGAACGTCCAGGGGCCTGAGAACATGCGGCGTTGGAGCGCCCCCAGGCCGCCTGCTTCGGCGTTGAAGAAGACCTGGCCCTGGTACGGCGCCGCGCCATCCGCTCCCACCGCGCGGCCATCCGGCGCGAGCACCGCGGGGTTAATGAACATAGGACCGGCGCCCGTCATGTAGAATCCGACCACACCGTCGAGCTGCGACTTGTTGAGCGGCGTATTGGCCGTGTTGACGAATTGCGAAAGCGTAGTGCGATTGAGCGTGCCGCGCGTCGACAGCACCGAGAACGGCGTTCCGGAATTCCAAAGCATGAGCGAGCTGACGCTCCAGCCCTCGAGCAGCCGCGAGACAGGCCGGTAGTTCCAGCGATGACCCGGTCCGAAGGGGAGCTCGTAGATTCCGTTCGCCTTGATGTTGTGAGTCAGGTCAAACGGCGCGCGGGCGCGCTCGATCTGCGGGTTGTTGATGTCGAGAAACGTCTCGGCGCGCAAGCTGCCGTCGCCCAGCGAATCGCTCAGAACTTTCGAGTAGGTGTAGTTGGCTTGCAGATGCAGGCCGCGCCGCGTGCTGCGGCGCACGTCCACCTGCAGGCCGTTATAGCTGGAGTGGCTGTAATTGGTGAGCATCTGCGCAGTCAGGGCAAGCGCGTTCGGGAAGAAGTTGATGGGCCCGTTCTGGCGATTGACCTGATATGTGGCGGCGAGCTGCGCCACTTCGCCGCGCTCGATAAGCAGACGGTTATTGGCGTTCGCCAGATTGCCGCCGGCGGCGAGTAGCGGGAAAACGGTGAGCGGCTGGCTGCCGGGAATCGCCGCATTGTAGGCCGGGTTGAACACGCCGTTGGCGTCACGCGCGGCGAATCCATTCCGTCGCGCGCGCTGGAAATCGTCCACGAATCCGCCGGCCTTGATGTTGACCTGGTTGTAATCAAAGCCGCGGTACAGCTTCACACTGTGATTACCGACGTAGCGCACTTCGACGGTCGTGCCCTTGATCTGGCGTTGCACCGAAAGATTCCACTGCTGCACGTAAGGCGTGACCAGGCCGGGATCGGGCATACCGAAGGCCACCTGCGAATTGGTGCCGTAGTTATCCGCAAACGTGCGCGGCACTTGGAACGTGGGGACCCTGACGGGCGGCGGATTGGAGCCCACGCGCCCGGTGAGTCCGGTCTGTGTCGAGACCGAGCGCAGGCCGTCGTTGTTGTCGACGACACCGACCACGGCGCGCACCATCTCGTCGTTGACGAAGCTGATGGTATAACCGCCGCGGATCGCCATCCGGCCGTCGCCTTTGACGTCCCACGCGAAACCGGCGTTCGGAGCGAAGTTGTTCTTGTCGCGGTTGTACCACGGCCGTCCGGCCGATGCGCCCGCAAAATCGAGCGTCGGATTGCCGAGCAGCGTGGCCACCGGATCGCCGTTGATGAGGCGCGGAAGCAATGCAATCGAATCGGTTTCGTCGACCGGGCTGTACTGCTCGTAGCGAAGCCCGAGGTTGAGCGTCAGACGGCGATTGATCTTCCAGTTGTCCTGCAGGTAGAAGGCGTAGTTGTTCAGTGTGTAATGCCGGCGCAGCGCCGCCCCATCGACAAAGCCGGAATCGCGCGATGTCACATTGAAGGTTTGCGTGTAGTTATCGACGAAGCCCGCGAGATTGGCGAGCAGGGCGTTCGCCGTGGCTACATCGTTCGCGCTCACGCCCGGAAGCTGGGCGCCGGTGAGGCCGAAGGTGTTATTGGATGAGATGCCCAGATTGTAGGTGGGCGTAATTCCCGCGTCGTTGTAGCGGTTGATGCGGATCTGTTCGGTCTGAAATCCGAATTGAAGATTATGCCGCGAACGCAGCCAGCTTGAGTTGGAAGCGAGGTGATAGGTATCGGTGAAGCGGCCCTGGTCGCGGAATTCGTTGGTCGGATTGCTGAACAGAGTGTTGCCGGCGACGAACTTGCCGTATTGTTGGGAGCTGACGAAGAGGCCCGGAGCCAGATTGAATCCACCCCGCAACTCGCTGGTGAAGCGAGGAGCCGGGCTCCAGCGCCAGGTCGCCGAAAGCAGTTTGCCGTTGACCTCGTTCACCACCTTGGGGACGGTGGAGAAGTCGTTGGCCACAGCCACGTCGTTGCGATCGATCTGTTCGCTGTTCCACAGGTAGCTGGCGGAGAAGAAATGCTTCGGTGACAGAATATAGTCGAACTTGCCTGTGACGTTGTCGCGTGTGGTGTTATTGCGGGCGAAGAACGAGTAGCCGGCGGTGTTGCGGAGCAGTCCCTCGCGGCTGTCGCCGATCCGGAAGTTATTGACCTTGTCGGCACCGGGAACCAATCCCAGAATCTGTTGCATTGTGGGGTCGGCACTGACACCGGCGGCCTCCAGCACGTTCACCTTGCGGACGCTTCCCTGGGCCTGATAAGTGAAGATTCCGTTGCGGGCGTCTCCGGTCAGGATCGTGCGATTGATCGAGGACTGCTGGCGCAGCCGGAACGCCTCGTAATTGGCGTAAGCGAACAGCTTGTTTTTCCAAATGGGGCCACCGAACTTTCCACCGAGCTGGTTTTGATTCAGAAACGGATTCGTGAGGCCGGCCTGATTGTTGAACCAGCTCGTCGCCGCAAAGGCGTTGTTGCGATTGCTCCAGTAAACAGAGCCGTGGAACTCATTGCTCCCGGACGGTGTGATCACGGTGATCTGGGCCGCGCCCGCGCCGGCCGCGGCGTTCGTGTTGGACGTGGAGACGGTGAATTCGGCGACCTGATCGAGGAAGAGGCGGTTCGGCTGGAAGTCCAAGGCGTTGCTGCGAATGTAATTGTCCTGGATGTTAATTCCGTCGATCGTCATGTTAGTCGTGGAGGCGCGCACGCCGTTGATGACCGTCGGGCCGCGCCCGCTCGCGACGCCCGCCTGCGTATTAATCAGCGCCGACGCGTTGCGGTTGAGCAGCGGCAGACGCCGCACCTGCTCGTTGGTGACCGTGGTCGAGATTTCCGCGTTCGAGGTCTGGATCGACGCGGACTCCGCCGTCACTTCCACCACCTGATTGACTGCGCCGACTTCGAGCTTCACGGGGGGCAGGGACGTTTCGCGTCCCGGATCGATCTTGATCCCCCGGAGCGTGGTCTTCTGGAATCCGGCTGCTTCGAAGGAGAGATCGTAGGTGTCGGGCCGCAGGCCCGTCATCGAATACAGACCTTCGGCGGTAGTCTCCGAAGTGAAGACCGGCGATGAGCCGCCCGGCAGAGAGAGACCGATCGAGGCGCCCGGGATCGCACTTCCGGATGAATCCAATACCGAACCGCTGAGTCGGCCGTTGGTCTGTGCAAAGGAGGAGATCGACAGCGCAAAAAATGCGCCGGACAATGCGAAGAGTTTCATGGCTTCCTCTCCAGTAAGCTTTGGGGCAGACTAATCCCTTATAGGAGAGAGTAGGGCCGATCGGAAGGGGCGGCAAGAAAAGAGGGGTGAAACGGACTGGCGCGTGGCGGCACTACATTGTCAGAGGGCGAACCGGAGAATGCCCGTGCGTCGCGATACGCGGAGAATCCCGGCGGTTGAGCGGGGCGCGCGGGCGTATAGTGAGTGAGGTGGTGACACACGATGTCAAACAGACAATGGCTCCAGGTAGCGGTGGCCTGCGCCGCGCTGGCGGTCGGCGCCGCGTGCGGCAGTGGGGAAAAGCAAACAGCGGAGACTAAACCGGCGGCCGCGCCTCCCGCGCCATTGCCGGAAGCGCCGAAACCCTTCATCGCTCTGCCGCCCGAGACGCCTGTGCTGGGAACACGCACGTTCACGTCGGCGTCGAAAAAGAGCTACAAAATCGAAACCGTCAAGGATGATCGTGAGGAGGAATTGCGCGCGCTGCCGCCCGGCACGCGCGAGGTTACGCCGATGGCGGCCAGGGCCCCGAACGATAATTTTCGGGGTACCGCCCGCAAGGCCGCGAAGCTCTCCATCGCCAATGCGCCACTCGAGACATTTGCCGATCTCCCCGGCTTGATCGCTACGCTGCCCGCGCATAAGGCCATGGCGAATCACTCGCCGCCGATCAAGACGACGGCCACCTCGAATCGTGTTGCGGAAGAGAAGCGGAATGTGAAACTGCGGGTCTTTCTCTACGCCGCGAGCCGCGAAGATGACAACGACTTCCATCTGATACTGGGCCGCGCGCCCACCAGTACGCCGGCTGTCTATCTGACGATGGAACTGTCCGGCTTGCCGCCCTCGAGCAGTGCGGCCTACGCCAGGCTGAAGGCGGCGAGGGACGCCTTCCAGAGCTTCTTCGGAAGCGACCTGCCCGGAACAAGCTACGATTTCTACTCGCCGCCGATCCCAGTCGAAATTGAAGGATCGCTCTTTTTCGACATGAGTCACGCGAAGGGGTCGCGTCCCGGGCCGGCCAGTCTGCGGCCGAAGATGCCCGTCGTGTGGGAAGTCCATCCCATTACGAAGATCGTTTTCGAGCCGTGAGCAAGCGATCCCGTAAGCCTGGCAAGGAGAGGCCGCCTGCCGAAGGGTTGCCGAGGCCCGAATCTGTCATCGAGCGGAAGACGTTCGTTTCTCCTAAAGGCCGCACGTATCAAATCCTGAAGACGACGGAGCGGGATGCAACGGATCGGCCGCCCCCGGCGCCCAGGCGCAAACGAAAGTAGGGCGGCCTCGTGCGGCGGCTCTGTGGGCGGCGGCCGGGTCGCCGCCGCGCGGCCCGGATCCACAGCACCACAGCCGCGCTCGCCACCACACCCAACGTCCCGGGCTCCGGCGTCGCCGTCAGCACGAGAATCTTCGCAACGGGAAGGCCGTCGAAGGCGAGCTCGTTCGGGTCCACGGCCACCAGGCCATTGCCGGTCAGC
>JBOGMR010000247.1:0-2673 GCA_050746825.1 Bryobacteraceae bacterium
CTCCACGCCCTTGCCCTCGATCACCGCCTCCACAGCCAGCTTCAGCGACTCATGCTTCACGCGCGCCGGATTCTGTGCATCGTCGATCCGCCCCCTGTACCTCAGCGCGCCGCTTGCGTCGATCAGGAAGACCTGCGGCGTCAACTCCGCTCCAAGCCGATCCGCCCAGACATTGCTCTTGTCTTTCCCCACAGGAAACGGAAAGCCGGCCCGCCGCGCATGCGTCTCGACTTCCGCCGCCGGCTCGTTCTGATTCGCGTTCAGGAACACGAAGTTCACCTTCGCCGAGTACGCCTTGTACAGCTCGATCATCCGCTGGTTGTACGTGTTCGACACCGGACACTTCGCGGACACGAACAGGACCACCGCCGGCTTGCCGCCCGCGACGCCGCCGGGCAGTTCCGGCAACTGCTGCCCGATGCGATACGGCTGAGCGAGCGCACACGCCGCCACCGCGACGCCCATCGCCACATACCGCAATTAGTTCTCCAACTTGAGATTGATGACCGGCTGCTTGCGCGAGTCGAACGCGCTCAGCGTCTTGGACTGGCTCGACTTGCCCTGGTTCTCCGCCTTCAGCATATAGTCGATGTTCGGATCGAGGCCGTGGAAGTAGTAGGTGCCGTGTTCCTTGGTGATGTAGGAGCGCACTTGCAACGTCTTGGTGTTCTTGAGTTGCACGACGGCGCCGTCGACGGCGTTGTCCTTCGAGTCCGTCACCGTGCCCTGGACCATTCGCGTCTTGTCGTCGTCGTCTTTCTTCCTACCTTGCGCAAGCGCGGACGTTACCGCCACTGCGATCAGCAAAACCGCGACTGCAACCTTGCGAAGCACTGTACCCTCCTATACATTTAGACGCGAAGCGGCGGATTCCGGTTGCCGCCTATCGCCAGTCCTCGTTATCGTCCCCGGCTTCCTCTTCGTCCTCCTCCTCGTCCTCGCCGTAGCCTTCCTCTTCCTCGTCCTCTTCCTCATCGTCCGCCGGCTCGATTTCGAGCGGATTGACTCCCATCACCTTCAAGTCAGCGCCGCACTCGTCGCAACTTAGCGTGTCGCCTTCGTCGACGTCCTCTTCGTCCACGTCAATTTCGCCGTCACACACCGGGCACGTGACCATCGTCAATCATCCTCCTCGCTCCACTACCGTTTCAATACCCTTATACCCTACCGCGAAGCCGCTTGCTTTTCGAGCCGCCGCCGCGTCGTCACGGGTATAATCCCCTTCAATCGAAGATACATGAAAAGCTGCTGCCTGTGCGTGAGCTCATGCTCCTTGACGAACTGCAGCATCTCCAGGCGCGTCACGCGCTGCCCGTCGAAGCGCGTGATGATGCCCGCGTAGAAACGCCTCGTCGCGCGCGGCCAGCCCGGCGCAGCGCTCGTCGATCTCGCCCCGCAGCTCCGCCGCCAGTTCCGCCCGGCTTGCGTCCTCCGCCAGCTTCGATTTGTACTTCGAAAATCATCTCGCGGAATTGCGGTCCCCGCAGATCGCCGGCGCCATCGAGCAGCATGCCGGTGAGCGCGTGACCCGCGTCCAGGATATGGCGCGCAATTTCACCGAATGCGGCCAACTCCTCGAACGGTTTGAATCCGAATTCCGCCGCCGGAAAATCCTCCACCGTCTGAGCGGTCGCCTGCCGGATCGCTTTCCAGGAATCCAGAACCGTTTCTTTTTCTGACCATGGATTTATTCTACGATTGTGGGGCGAGCCCATGAGCCACTACTACGAAGACTTTACCCCCGGCAGCGAACACGTCACCCGAGGCCGCACGATCACCGAAGCCGATATCGTCGCGTTCGCCGGACTCACCGGCGACTACATCGAGCTGCACACGAACGAAGAGTACGCGCGGCAGTCCCCCTTCGGCCGTCGCATCGCTCACGGACTCCTTACGCTCAGCATCGCCAGCGGCCTGATGGTGCGTATGGATCTCATCACCGACACGGTCGTCGCATTTTACGGGATCGATAAGCTGCGCTTCACCAAACCCGTATTCATCGGCGATACGATCTACGCGCGCAAACGGGTGGTCGATGCCATGGCCAAGGACCCGAAGGTCGGCGTCGTCACGTTCGAAACCACCGTGTTCAACCAGCGCGACGAAACCGTGCTGGTCTATCGCGACAAGCTCGTCATCAAGCGCCATGCGACCGCTTGACGGTGTCACCATTCTCGACCTGACGCGACTGCTACCCGGCCCGGCCGCGACGCGCCTGCTCGAAGCCTATGGCGCCGAAGTCATTTGCGTCCACGCGCCGGGCGGCCCGGACGACCTGGTCTCGCGTGGCCGGCGTAGGGCCCTTGATCTCAAGTCCTCGCCAGATCGCAACGCATTCCTGGAAATGACCGAGACCGCCGACGTGCTCGTCGAAGGTTTTCGCCCCGGCGTGATGCGCCGGCTCGCCCTCGGCTTCGACGCCTTGCACGCCCGCAATCCGCGGCTGATCTACGTCAGCCTCTCCGGCTACGGGCAGAGCGGGCCGAATGCGGGCGCCGCCGGCCACGACATCAATTACATGGCGGCGGCCGGCTTCTTCGATCTCAATGGATCGCCGCCGGTGGTTCCCGCCGTTCAGATTGCCGACCTGGCCGGCGGCTCGATGCAAACGGTGATTGGAGTTCTGCTCGCCCTCGCCGCTCGCACAAAAACCGGCCGCGGCCAGCATGTCGA
>JBOGMR010000248.1:0-4025 GCA_050746825.1 Bryobacteraceae bacterium
CTGTAGACCTTGTCGCCCTGGATGGAGGCGATCACTTCCTTCAAGCCCCCGACGGGGCTGGGGCTGGTCGAAAGCACCTCCACCTTCCAGCCCTGCGACTCGGCGTAGCGGGCGTACATCCGGAACAGCTCCTGGGCGAAGAGCGAGGCTTCGTCGCCGCCCGTGCCGGCGCGAATCTCGAGCACGACGTTCTTCTCGTCGTTCGGATCTCTCGGCAGCAGCAGGATTTTGAGCTCTTCCTCGATCTGACTCTTGACGGGTTCGAGACGAGACACTTCGTCGGTCGCCATGGCGCGCAACTCGGGGTCCGTCTCGTGGATCATGGCGCGGCCCTGCTCGAGGTCCGCCGCAACCTTCTTCCACTCGCGATATTTCGCCACAACCTCAGCCAGCTCGCTATGCGCCTTGGCCGCCTTGCGGTAGCGATCGCTATCGCCGATCACATCCGGATCGGCTAGCTGCCGCGTGAGCTCGTCAAAGCGCACTTCGAGTTGATCGAGTTTCGCCAGAAACTGCATGGCGCCTTCTTAAGCGATGACCGGCTCGCCGCCCTGCTCTTTTTCGAGCCACATGGCGCGATCGAGCGCACAGATGGCGACCGTGGCCTGCTGGTCGCTTGGAGGTTGAGTGGTGATTCGCTGGAGCCACAATCCGGGAGCGGTCAACAAGGCGAGGACCGAACCGCGACGCTTGGCGGCGAAGCGGATCATCTCGTAGCTGATTCCCGTGATCACCGGCAACAGCGCGATGCGGGCGAGGAACTTGGCGACAAACCCATCGACCGGCACCGCCGCGTACACGATCATCGACACCAGCATCACAACGAGCAGGAAACTGGTGCCGCAGCGCGGATGCCACGTCTTGAAAAGCTGCGCGTTCTCGACCGTGACCGGCTTGCCCGACTCAAAATTAAAGACGACCTTGTGCTCGGCGCCGTGATACTCGAAGACGCGCTTAATGTCCTTGAACGAAGCGATCAGGATGAGGAAAATCAGAAAAATCGCGATGCGAATCAGGCCGTCGAGCGCGTTGAAAGCAAGCCGGTCGTGCAGCACGGCGTAGTGCTTTTCGAGCTCCGTGACGAAGTAGAGGGGCAGGAACTTATAGAGAAACAGGAAGACGCCGAGGGAGAATGCGAGTTGAATCGCCATCATCGTGCCGGTGATTTCCTGGGGCTTGCGCCCGGCCGCCTCTTCGTCGCTCAGGCTGGCATTGGCGGAGAACCGCAGCGCCTTAACGCCGAGAGACATCGCCTGGCCCAGGGTACCGAGACCGCGCAGGATCGGAAACTTGAAAATCGGGTATTTTTCCGAGAGCCGCGGAATCGGCATCTCCTCGGTGACGATATCCCCGTTGGCTTTCCGCACGGCGACACAGTAACTGTGAGGCGCGCGCATCATCACACCTTCGATGACGGCCTGACCACCGACCAGGGTTTCTTCCCCGCTTTCGAGGACAGGCATCAATTGCAAATGCGCTGCGAAGCGCGCAAACCGGCTTACAGACAAACGAGTGGCTCCTAACGTTTATTATACGCTACGGCGCAGGTGGTGCGGGCGACCTGCTATCATCTGCGGGCGAGGATGCCAGAGTTCCACATCGCGGTGTTGGGCGGAGACGGGATCGGGCCGGAGGTGATCGCGGAGGGGGTGCGGGTGCTGCGCGCGGTTGAAGCCGGCATGTCCGGAACGAGCTTCGTCCTCGAAGATTGGCCGGCGGGCGCGAACGAATATCTGCAGAACGGCGATCCCTTGCCCGCCACAACGATGGACGCCTGCCGGCGTGCGGACGCGATCCTGCTAGGCGCGATGGGTATGCCCAGCGTGCGCTGGCCGAACGGCACGGAGATGGCGCCCCAACTCGACTTGCGCGAGCAGCTCGAGCTGTATGCCGGCGTGCGTCCGGCGCGGCTTTACAACCCGGCCCATTCGCCTTTGCGCGGCCGTGAAACGGCGCCGATCGACCTGGTGATGTTTCGCGAGAACACCGAAGGCATGTTCGCGTCGCGGAAGAACAGCTACGATCCGGGCGCCGGCGTGGTGTGCGACACGTTGCGAATCTCGCGGCACGCCTCCGAGCGCCTTTTCCGCGCGGCATTCCGGATGGCCGCGAGCCGCCGCAGCCAGGTCACGCTGATCGACAAGTCGAACGTGCTGCCGTCGATGGCCTACTTCCGGTCCATCTTCGATCAGGTCAGCCGCGAGTTTCCCTCGGTGCGCGCGGAGCACGTGTACGTCGATGCCGCGGCTCTCTACCTGGTGCGCACTCCCGAGCGGTTCGACGTGCTGGTCACCGAGAATCTCTTCGGCGACATTTTGTCCGACCTCACCGCGGGCCTCGCCGGCGGCATGGGCATGGCGCCCAGCGGCGACATCGGCGATGAGCACGCCCTGTTTCAGCCGGCGCACGGATCGGCGCCGGACATCGCGGGGCGCGGCATCGCGAATCCACTGGCGACGATTCTCTCGGTAGCGATGATGCTCGAATGGCTCGACACGCCCGAGACAGTCGAAGGCGCCGCGCGCATCCGCCGCTCGGTTGAGCTTGTTTGCCAGGACCGGCACAACGCGACGCCCGATCTGGGCGGCAAGTTCACGACGTCGCAGATGGGCGATACGGTGATTGCCGCGCTTTAGCGGACCCGTTACCTGGAGCGCAGCTCCGCCGGTTGGTACATCTGTTCTCCGGGCAGAAAGCCCATCAGAAAATCCACGAACCGGCCGGTGAAGATCGTCGAATGATCCGGGACGATCTCCACCGGAATCTGCATCGCCCAGTACGGCGTGGTATTCCAAGCCTCGGGTTTCGCCACAACGCAGTACTCGACCGGTTGCGGCTTTGCGCCCTTGCGAGGGATGCGAACCGGAATCGGCTGCAAGTCGCGCCCGGCTTTGTAAGCGCCCTTGATCTCCGGATCTGCGCACGGCCCCACCGCGTGACTCTGTAATATCGGCAGGTGAGCCGTGGCGGTTGTGAAGTACTTCTTCTGATCGGTGATACCGGGCGGATTGAGAGGGTCGCCAGGCTGGTATTGGCGAAATGTCCGTTTGAGCGCGGTCACGGATTGACCAATGGGCAAAATCGCGCGGGTAGCCGAGTCGCCCGTGGAAGAAACGGAGAGGAACAGGGGGCGCGGGCGGCTGTCCGACCAACGCAGCTCCAGGTTTCGCTGTTTGAGCGCGACCATGAACTGCTTGGCGTCGATGGCAGGTCCAGCTTCGTTTACCAGCGCGATGAGGTTCGCGGGAGGCTCCAATTGCTCCAGACTCTGGAGAGACTGAGTGAGCGCACGCTCCAGAACGATAGCGCCGAAGGAATGGCCAATAGCCACCACAACGGCCTGCTTACTTTCCCGCGCTTTGCGCATGGTTGCGTGGAGGGTTGCCGTCAGGCTGGGGCTGGCGACACGCATGGCCGCGTTTCGGCGGTCAAAGAAAGTGAACTGCCGGAGCTCCGGGAACATACGCCCGACAACATCGCCGCGCCACGCGATGTAGAGACCCACCACGCCGCAGTCGTCAGGCTTGAGGCAGAGAGACTGAGCGATGCGATTCAACTGCACGCGGAAGTCGTACACGTTTCCCGACCGCTCCGACGCGTTGTTCTTCCAGCCGTGAATGAACAGGATCGCGATGGTGCGGCCGTTCGAACGGCGCCTGGCGTCTTCGATCGTGGCCAGCGCGCGGGTCAGTTGCTCCTGTTCCCAATAGTCGCCCATGTCGTCGAACTCGACGAAGGCGAGGCCGTACCAGCGACGATCCGGAGCGCTCGGGGCGATCACGGATTGATTGCCGGGGCGCCATTCGCGGTGCGGGACGCAGGCGGAGCAGGAGAGGAGGGCGAGGAGCGTGATGGGCAGGCGAAACCGCCTGCCCCGCCGGGCGGCAGAGCCACAACCAAAAAGAATCGCTGGCTGAAGCCGGCGATGGGCAGACTGAAGTCTGCCGCACCAAGCGCCGGGACGAGTGCCTGCGCCACGTCCACCAGACGAAATCTGCGCGGGCGGCGAAGATTTCGACTGAGCG
>JBOGMR010000249.1:0-4470 GCA_050746825.1 Bryobacteraceae bacterium
GGATACCAGCACTACACCCAGAATTCGTTCTACAACGGGACCGAGCAGGTGATGCAGCTCGGCTATTCGCGGCAGGCGACGCGGCGGCTCAGCTTCTCGCTTCGCGAAGCCGCGGGAACCTACGATCGTGGCTTCTACGGCGGGTTCGATGCTATCGGCTATGTCGATCCGACGTTTGCGAATGTGCCCAGTCAGGAGTTGTTCGATCACCGCGTGTACTATCTCAATACGCTCGGCGACATGACCTATCACAAGAGCGCGCGCATGTCGTTCAACTTCGGCGGCGATGGCTTTCTGATCCGGCGGAGGTCGACGGCGTTCTATGGAACAACGGGCTATCGCGCGCGTGGCGATGCCGTCTACCGGCTCAGCCGGCGCGCCTCGACCGGCGTTGCGTACGACTTCACGCACTACGAATACACGAAGGCGTTCGGCGCATCCGACCTGCACGGTGTGAGCCTGGTCGAGTCGTTCCAGGTGGGGCGCCGGGCGGAGCTGAGTCTGCGGTTCGGCGCGTATCGCATCGAGACACTGGGGATAACGCGCGTGACTTTCGAGCCGGCGATCGCGGCGATCCTTGGCGTCACGTCGGGAGCTGAAGTGCTCTACCGAGTCAACTACGCGCCATCGCTGAACGCGGCCATAACCTGGGGATTCCGCACATCGTCGCTGGGCCTGTCGTACCAACGGGGCGTCACGGCGGGCAACGGAGTATACTTGACATCGCGCACAACGAGTGCGGGTGTTTCTTACTCATACAGCGGCATTCGACGATGGGCATTTAATCTGAATGGCGGCTATGATTCACTCGGAAGTTTGACCCAGGATATCGGGAATTACAATGCGTTTCGGGTCTCGATGGGCGTGAGTTACGATGTGGGCCGGGGGACGCATTTTGTGTCGAATCTCGATTTCAGGCACTATGCGATCGAGACAACTAATTACGCGCGGGATCCCTTCCGCGTGAGCGCGGGCTTGAGCTTCGCGCCGGGCGAGGTCCCGCTCCGATTCTGGTAGCGCGAGTTTGTCTTCCTCGATTCTGATTGTCGACGACGACGCCCCGCTTGCGGCGTTCGCGTCAAAGTACCTGACGAGAGTCGGGTATGAGGTTCGTACGTGCCGCAGCGCTGCTGACGCATGGCAAGTCCTCAACACGAGCGACGTCACGGTCGCGATCATCGACGTCACGCTCGGCGATAGCGAGGGCGAAGAACTCGCCCGGCGGATTCTGGACAGCATACTGGCAACGCGAGTTCTGCTATGGAGCGGTTATCCGTTCGATGTCTTGAGGCTGAGCGCACACAAAGAGCGGTCGGGCTTCCTTCAAAAGCCGTTCACGCCGCCGATGCTGGTGGCTGCCGTGGAAAAGCTCGCACCACGACTTGGGTAAACGGCAAGCGTCGAGAACTTCGACGGGGCACGCGGGGGCGCGCCACGATTACGGTACCGCGGTGCGGCGGTAGATCTTCGTGTAGCGGCTCTGGCCCGCCAGGCTGTACCGAGCCAGGAATTCGCGAAGATCGGGGAACTCGCGGATATCGAGTTTCGGGTTGTAAAGGCCGAGTCCATCCAGAATGAAGGCCGGCGAAGATCGAATCAATTCCTGGCGATTTGTCCGCGCCCACTCCGGAGCGAGCGACAGGGACTCGAACAGATGGCGATCGGCGGCGACGCCGGTGAGCGCCTGAGAATCGAGGAAACGGGAAGCCGCCGGAAGGCCGGTGTAGACAAACAATTCGGGGCGGTAACCCCAGACCAGCAGCGTGTCGCCGGGCTTGGCGAGCGAGCGGACGATCTGTGCGGCTTCGCGGCTGTCGCGGTCCATCGCCAGGTCGGTCCATTCGTGCGGCCGACCGGCGAATCGATCGCTCGCGAGCGTCGCATAGCGCGGCCCGAAGCGAATCAGCGGAATCAACAACAGGCCGAGGACGATCGCGCGGCGCAGTCGAGGCATGTGGGCGATGCCGCGGGCCGCTGCAAGCACAACGATTGGTAGAAGCTGGAAATAGTAGCGCGGGAAGAATCGCAAGCCGAGCGCGATTGCGCAAAGCGAGATCGCAACCCACCAGACCCACTTCCAGCGATCGCGATCCGCGGCGTGAAATGCGGCGATGACAATGGCCGCGTGGAAGCCGATCCAGTTCAGGGTGCGCACCAGGCCGTTCTGCCACGGGCGCCCGGCAAATGTCTGCGCGGCGTAAATACGGCCCCACCGCCACACCTGGTCGACATAGTCGGAGAACGCGCCGCTCGATGCGAGCGAGGCGGCGGCTAGCGCGTTCGGCAGGGCAAACCCCAGCGTCAGGAGCGGAATCGAACGCGGAATCCACGCAGCGCAGGCCGCCAGCACGAACAGCGCCTTGGCGTTGATGCAAAACGCAATGCCGGCGCAGATGCCGCTCCACAAGGGCCGGCCCTGCCACGCAAAGCCGATGGCCGCAAGATGCGGCGCCAGCATGAGGAGGTCGACCGCGAGAGGAAGGACCGCGGAATGGGTGTCGAAGATCAAAAAGAACGCCATCAGTGAGGCCGCCCAGCGCGCTTCGGAATCGCTCCAGCGGACGCGCGCGGCCCAGAACGTCAGCCAGCATACGAGGAGAGCGTAGACCGCGCCAGCCACGCGCAACGGCCAACCATACTTTGCGCCCCACAGAAGATAAACCGCGGGCCAGATCGGCGGCTTGTCGAACCAGATGTCGCGGTAAAGGGCCCGGCCCTGAATCATCTGTGCCGACGCAGCCAGGGACAGGTTCTCTTCGGCCCACAGCGCACCCACATGGCAAAGGTGCGAACCAAGCAGCAGAACGAACAGACACGCGAAGAGGCGGAAATTCATTGCGCTGAAGGGAACTCTCGACTATATTTGAAGGGTAGGCAAAGAAAAAGCGAAGGCGGCCTAGCATTGAACAAATGGACATCCAACAGCAACTCGCCGAATTGCGGCGGCGTGTAGCGAGCATCGACCGGAAGTACGCGCGAAAAGAAGCCCCGAAGCCGGCGGCGCCAGCGCCGTTGTTCGACCCGCGCCCGGCGCGATATTTCGTCGAGGAGTTGATGAGCGGGCAGGTGGTGGCAACAGCCGCGGGCGAGCACTTCGAGACGGAAAAGCTCTACGAGCGGCATCGGCGTCACGGCAGCATGGATATCTCGACTTTGGTGGAACTGCCTGAGGATTTGCTGAGCGCGTTGTCCGAAGGCGAAATCGCCAAGTCGCATCCGACGCGGTGGGCGTTTCTTGACACGGAGACGACCGGCCTTGCGGGAGGCGCAGGCACGTACGCGTTCCTCATTGGGGTCGGAAGCATCGATGAGCACGGTTTCCGGGTGCGGCAGTTCTTCATGCGAGACTTCGGTGATGAGCCTTCGCTGCTGGCCGGGCTCACTGAGCACCTGGCGCGCTTCGACGTGCTGATCACCTATAACGGCCGCACGTACGACCAGCCGCTGCTCGAAACGCGGTTCCGCATGGCGCGAACTCGTCCGCCGTTCGCGCGCATGGCGCATCTCGATTTGTTGTACGGCGCGAGGCGGTTGTGGAAGTTGCGCCTGGAGAGTTGCCGGCTGGTGGATCTCGAGAATCAGATCCTGGGGCTCGAGCGCGAGGGTGACCTTCCGGGCGAGATGATTCCCTACTACTACTTCGAGTACCTGCGCACCAGGCAGGCGTTCCGTCTCGTGCCGATTTTCCATCACAACGTGATGGACATCGTTTCGCTCGCGTGCCTGACGGCGATCGTGCCATTTGCGTTTCAATCCCCGGAAAATACGCAGGTGCGGCACGGCGCAGACCTGGTGGGGCTGGGGCGATGGCTCTCGCGCGCGGAGCAGCCCGAGCGCGCGGTGGCATTGCTGAGGCGCGCGGTCGACATCGGCCTGCCCGATCATCTGCTCTTTCAGACGCTCTGGGAAGTGGCGATGCTCGAAAAGCGCCTGGAAAGACTCGACGCCGCGCTGGCAATCCTCCGGGAGCTCTCGGAGAGCCGCAACCCTTATCGAACGCGCGCGCTCGAGGAACTCGCCAAGCACTACGAGCATCGCGAGAAGGATCTCGGGATGGCTCTCGATATGACTCGCGCCGCGCTATCGCTCGAGGACACCGTCGGAATTCGACGCAGAGAGCAAAGGCTTGAGCGGCGCCTGAAGCGCGGGCCGCGACGATTGAAGCGTCCGGCGGGCTGAAAGCCGGCCGCACCAGGCTCCGGGACGCGTGGGAATCCGCCGCGGCGCGCAACGGAATATGAAAACGGAAGCCTGAAGGCGGCCTGGGAGGCCGTCGCGGCTTACGGGGCACGCCCACATTTTCGAGGGAGTCTCGGCGCGGCAGGCACGGGCGCTGCGCCACGAGGGTCTGCGCGGTTGACTGTGTCTTTCCGGCTGTGCTAAGGTGTTCTGTTACCAGGCATTCGGCCGTTCTCCTTTTGAATTAATGGAAGAAACAATCCAAGCGCTGGGCGGACTTCTGTTAAAAGC
>JBOGMR010000250.1:0-3154 GCA_050746825.1 Bryobacteraceae bacterium
GTGATTGTGCTAGCCGCCGGTTCGCCTGGCACGGATGCGGAGAAGATCGTAGAGGGGCTTCTGGCGAAAGAGGACCCAATGGGTGTAGTTCTCGCAGCGCAGTCGCTGGAGACAGCACTTGATCTTCCGTTGCGTGTTCGTGAGCGGGTCGAAAGTGCACTGGCAAAACTAATCCCACCCAAGGATGTGGATTCCTTAAGGAAACTAAGCTTCGCCGGAATCGCTGCTGCTCCTCTGCTTGTGAGAGCACTGCCATCTACACGTGGCGCGCACCGCTTGCTCACGCTGCTCGCCCTACTCGGCCGAGACTATGAGCCCGCAATACCGGTGATTGCTGAATGCATCTCAGATCAGTCACAGGCGGCGGTGAACGTGATGGGCTTGATGACGGCCACAGTTGGTGAATTGGCCGCCATCGCTCTCTACATCCAAGCCACGCGATCGGACATTGCCAAGCGAGCCTTTGAAGATGCTCTCGAGAAACTACCTAGAGGCATTTTTATTCGTGACCTCAAATCGAGGATTATACTGCTGATACCGCGCGAGCGCGGCAGGGAATTGGAGAGAATCCTCGATGACGCTCTCAAAACTTCAGACGTATCACAGCTTTCCACTCCCGTTGGAAGCACTGCGTGAGGGCGGTCGAGTAGGGATTATCGGGAGCGTTCAGCCGGACCAGCTCGTTTCGTGCGAAACGGATACCGAGCTTCTTGTTTTCCTTGCATAGCTCGATGTAATCCTTGAGACGTCCCTGCATTTGTTTTAGGAACATTCTCCTTCTTCGCACCAGTGGATCGCGTTTAAGGCCGAAATCCCCGATTGTTGCTTCCGCCGGGCCTCCGGAATGGCGCGCGGTAACGGTGCCGTCGATGTGGAATTGAAGTTTCGCGGATGGGTGGGCATCGGGACGAAGGTACTCGACGGCGTGCCACTTGTCCGATTTGGCGCCGTTACAGCCGCCACACGAGAGAAAGTAATTCCCCCAGTCGTAGGCCAGCGAAGGGAACAGCGATTTTGGCTGGAAGTGGTCCACCTGCTGTGTTCGCGTCGAGTTGATCCCACCCTCACAATAGGCGCATTTGTCATGGGACATGCGTGCAAGAGCGTTCTTGGCTTTGTTCCAGAGGGGTGGAAAATGAGGCTTGCTGCTTTTGAGACAAGCAGGCGCGAAGGCCAGGAAGCCTTGGCGCCGCTGCTGATCACCGAGGTCGATTCGTTCGAAGACTGCGGCCCTGTTGCGATAGAGGATGGCATCCGGCAACGCCTTTGTGATTTGACGTTGCCAATTTGCCGGCGGTTTGACGCCCTTGCGTGAGAGGTGTCTCATGACTTCGCCCTCCGCAACTCGGCGAGCAAATCTTTTGCGAAGGCCGCTTGGTGCTTCGTCATTTGAGCTAGCGCGGAGCCGTCGGCGCGGCGCTCGTCTTCACGGACGACCAGGTTTTCGAGCTCGGCGAGGAGACGGGAGAGCTCGGCATAGTCGTCGTCCGTTGCGATGCCTCTGCCGATATTGGCTTGTAGCTCATCAATGCGGGCGTCGATTTCTGAATAGGCCGTTGAGTAACGGGATTCGACATCGAAGAGGTGATCATCGAACAGGAGCGAGCCGATTTCAGCGCCCCGCAGGCGGCGGGCGACGATGGGGCTGAGCGGCTTCGGAGTGACCGCACCGTCTTCTCGGAGTGTTATCACGGTCATGCCGAGATCAATCGCGCCTTGAACAACAACGGGCGAATGAGTGGTGAGCACGAACTGTGTCTTTGGGAAAAGCTGAGTCAGTTGCTCCACGACCGTGCGCTGCCAGCGAGGGTGGAGATGCAGGTCCACCTCATCGATCGCAACGAGTGCTTCACCATCCCACGGATCGCCCGTTGGGAACAGGAAGGCGTACCGAAGTAGGAGGTCGAAGATGACAACCAGGAGGGCTTGATATCCGTCGGAGAGCTCGTGAAATTCGAGGCGGACTCCGTTGCGAATCAGGATCGGGACAAACCCGAATTCGCGGCGTTCCATTTGGATGTCCTGGAGGTTGCGATCGAGCGCGGGCAGCCACTCGTGGAGGCGCCCCCAAACTACGGCAAGGCGACGGTCGCTGCGGCCGCCGAAATCGAGCGCGATCAGATATCGCGATATGTCGCGTAGTAGATTGTGGTTGAGCTTGTTTAGAGTTTCGGTGCGCCGCCCGGCAGCGCGGTGGGCCAGCTCGTCGAGCAGGGCCGCGGGATCCGTGGATGTGCGTTGCTCTTCGGGCTGAAACACTCTGCGATATCAACCGTACGCGAAGAGGTAGCGGTCGTCGGGCAGGCGCTGTCGCGGGCCGCCGGCCTTCCAGCGCGCGGCGGGACGCGTCTTTCCGGCATACAATGCGATTCGGCCCGTGCGTGCAGTCTTGCGCAGCGGGAATTGGTCGAGACCCTCCCCTTCGCCGTAGGTCAGGGAGGCCAGCGCTTCGATGACGGTTGTTTTGCCGCTGCCGTTTGCACCGATGATGACTGTGACTCGCGGGTCAAGCGGAATTTTGGCGTCCGCAAAACATCTGACGTTCTTGAGGCGAAGTGAGCGGAAGAGCGCTGTGGGCACTTGCACGATTCTACATCGGAGGGTTAATCAAGGCAGGGTCTTGGCGGCGCAGTGCAAGAGGCCAGGTAAGTGCAATGGCTCCGATTTACTTGGCGTCGCGCCAGTTGTCGCCCACGCCGACGTCGACTAACAGCGGCACTTCCAGCTTGTGGACCTGTTCCATTTCGCGCTTGACGAGGCCGCGCACGCGATCGGCTTCTCCGGGCGGACTTTCGAAGAGGAGCTCGTCGTGGACCTGCAGGAGCATGCGGGTTTCGAATCCGCCGGCGGTGAGCGCGCGGTCGATGGCGATCATGGCGAGCTTGATCAGGTCGGCGGCGGTCCCTTGCAGCGGCGAGTTGACGGCGGTGCGCTCGGCGAAGCTGCGCGCGGCGGGGTTGCGGATGTTGATGTCCGGGATCGGCCGCTCGCGCCCGAACAGCGTCCGCGTGACCCCGGTGCGGCGCACTTCGGCGACGGTCTGGTCGATGAAGCGCTTCACGCCGGCGTAGCGCTCGAAATAGCTCTTGATGTATTTGTCGGCCTCGGCGCGGCCGATGCCGAGCTGCGCGGCGAGGCCGAAGGCGCTGATGCC
>JBOGMR010000251.1:0-6531 GCA_050746825.1 Bryobacteraceae bacterium
GTGCGAGATTGAGCTCCTTCAGTGTGGCGAGGCTCTGCAGCGCCGCGAGACCCAGGTCGCCGATTTGCGTGGCCTCGAGTTCAAGCTTTTCAAGGCCGGTCAGTTTCGCCACGTGCTCCAGTTGCGCATCGCTCACAGAGGTCGACGAGAGGTTGACCGACTTCAGCCGCCCGCCGGAAAACTCTGCGGCCCCACCCATTGCCTTGACCCAATCGGCGACCGCACTCTCGCTGGCCGACGCGGGCCGCGCCGCGCCCGCAGCCTTCGGCCGGGCCACCGACGACGCGACGAACTGCACTTTGCAATTGGGAAGTGCGGCCCGCAGCGACTCGACGCCGTTGGATGTGACGCGGCTGTAACGCAGATCGACGTTGGCCAATTCCTTCAGCGCATTCAAACGAGCCAGACCGGCGTTCGTGATGCGACTGCGGTAGAGATTCAGAAACTTCAACTGCTTCATTCCCGCGAACACGTCGATGCTGGCATCGCTCACTGCCGCGCCCTGCAAATTGAGCTTGCGCATAGCCGTGAGACCGCGCAGCGCGACGATGCCTTCGTCCGTGATCCGGGGGCCTGAAATGTCGAGGTCCTCGAGTTGAACCAGGCCGGCAAGATGCTTCAGCCCCTCGTCCGTTACAAGGGTCTGCCGCACATTCAGACGCCTCAGATTTTTCAAACCAGCCAAACCCTTCATGCCGGTGTCGTTGAAGCTCGAATAACTCACGTCCAGCGTGTGCAGCTTGGGGAACTGTCCCAGGTTGAAGCTCGCGACGCGGCATTGCGAGCAGCGCAATTCCTTCAGCTCGGCGAGCCCGCTCAGGAAATTCAGACCCCGGTCCTGGATGCCGATGTTACTCGAATAATGCGTGCCGACCGATAGCCGCTCCAGGCTTTTCAAAGTCGACAGAAATTTGAGCGCAGGATTGGCGTCGCCGCCGCCGCCGCCCGGATTCCAGATCGGACCCGGCAGGTACAGTTCGCGCAGGGTGGTGAGCCCGCTCAGCTTCTCGAGCTCGGACGGCGCCATCACGCCCCCGGTCAGGTCGATCGCCGTGATCTCGAATCGGCCCGTGGGGATGTCCGAAATATTGTGGATCGGCTGGCCCTTGCCCTCGACAAACAGGCGGCCGTCCCAGCGAATCACCCACTCAGCGATATCGCGCTCGCCGGCAAGCGCTCCCAAGGCCGTCAAGAGACAGAGAGCGATTAATCTTTCCATGTTCCAACCCTTGTGACCCGCGAGCCCGCGGTGCGAATTACTTGGCTCGCTTGAGCGTGAACTCGCGTCCCTCACCTCCTTCGCGCGTGCGGGTCATCTTGATTTCGTCGCCCGCGACGGTTCCGGTGAAGAGAATCTTCGCGTTTCCGCCCGTCATGCTGAACGAGATCTTGTCTCCCGCTACCTTCCCTTCCTGCAGTGCGGCTTCGCCCTGAGGACTTGTCATCGTCCCCGTCAGCTTGTCGCCCTCCACTTTGAAGACGAAGGTTGCGGCCGCGGCCTCACCGCGCGCCGGCACTTGACCGGACCACTTTCCCGATACGTCGGCGGCTGCTGCAGTCGCAGCCAGCCCCACAATGATGAGACTAATGATTAGAAATCTCTGGCGCATTGGCGCCTCCTTGTTGATGTTGTCGAAATTCTACCACGTCAGCCGCGGTCGCCGCGGATTTTACCCCAGAAGCGTTAACGAGGATTCGTCACGCTCGAAGTAGGCTGGCTGTTGCGCGGCGGGCGAACAGGTTCACCAAGGACGGCGGCCCAACGGTTCGCGATCGCCGGATTCCGCTCCGCGCCTTCGCCGTTGCGGTAGAGATTCCAGGCGTGCCTGGCTGCGATGAGATCGCCGCCTTCGGCCGCTTTGATCCACCATTTGCCGGCCTCCGCGTAATTCTGCTGCACGCCCTTGCCGTTGGCGTACATCATCGCGACGGCTGCTTGCGCGGGAGTTTGCCCCATCTCGGCGGCCTTCAACGTAAGCTCGAAAGCGGCAGCCGGATCCTGGTTCACCGCCTGCGGCGCTCCCTTCTCTTTGGCCGTGATCTCGCCCAGCCACTTTTCCCAGCCCCCTTCCGGGCTTCTCCGCCGGGGAGAGCCGGAGACGGCCACCGCCGGTTCATAAATGGGCGCCAGGATTCCAGCCGCCGTGGAGCGCACCGGCTCTTCCTTTTCCTGGAGCAGAGACACGAGAGCTTTGAACATCTCCGGGTCCTGACGCACACCCTTCACCTGGAGGCGAAGTGCGTAGCCGATCGCATCGGTGGCGTTGAGGCGGTCCAAGGGATCGGCGTTCTTGCCGGTGGCGAGCGCGATCAGCGATTTTTGCGCAGCTTCGTATCGCCAGTTGGCGTACATAGCCAGAGCGCGAACTGTCTCTTGCCGCACTTTGACGGAAGGATCTGATGCCAGCTTCGTCAATGCCTCAATTGCGGCTTGGCCGAAAATGCCGTGGCTGCACGTCGCCGCGGCCGCTGCACGGACCTTCGCGTCCTTCGACTCGAACAGCTTCTGCAGGACGGCGCCCGCCGGGGCTCCACCGACCAGAGCCAGGGTTGGATAGTAGCCGTCGACCGAAGCGGGTGGTGTGACATTGAACGCCTTCAGCAGCTTGGTCTCCTCCGCCGAAGGCGCAATGTTCTTGTTCCGCAGCCGCGTCGCCCACAGGAGAGCATCGTCATTGCTTGCCGGGTGGTAGGTTCTGTCGCCGAGCTCGTCGAACTCGCGGTAGATCAGATGGTATCCCTTGGCCTTGAGGCGCAGATAGGCGTCACGAACACAGGAGATGTGGTTGTCCAGATCCCTTCGTCCAAGGGTCAGATAAATCTCCGGCGCGCGATTGACGAAATCCAGCGGCTCCTTCAACTCCGAGGGCATCAGCCAGGCGCCCCAACTGTATCCGATCGCAGCGGTGATGACATTGGGATGCGTCATCATGAACTCCATGGAAATCTTGGAGCCCTCGCCTTTCCCGTACATGTAGACGCGTCGCGGATTGATGGGGTACGTCTTCATCGCCCACGCGATCAACTTCTCGAGAGGCTGGTGGTCGGCAGGTCCGAATTTCCGGCTCTGAGGTGCCGCGGCGAGCCTGATGTACTTATCGACGAGACCCCGCCGCCACAGAGCCTGGCGCACCGGAAACAGATCATTGCCCGTGGGCGTATCGTGTTCCTGGAAACAGAGAATCAAGCCGACCTGCCTGGCGGGATCGGTGGCGCCGGCAGGCGCGATCCCCGGCGGGACTTCGACGACATACTTGACGATCGTCTTACCCGACTCATCCTTGAGTTCGTTCTCTTGTGCGGCGCTGAGCGGCGCGATGAATGAGCCGGCCAGGAGCAGAAGGCTCGCAAGCCAGTGGATCGGTGTGTTAGAGAATCGAGTTTGCATCCTGGCTGCTGAATATACACCTAACGGCGGCGAAAAACCAGCCTCCGATGCCTGATTCCTGCCCTTAGTGAGGCGGCCATTCGGGCCGCCGCCCGGCATTCAGCCCGGCGCCCCACCGAAAGCCTGAAGTACAATTTCTCTGGCATGGCGTCGTTGCGATTCGTGGTTCCGCTCGGCATCTTCGTCGTGGTCGCCGCCGGTGTGGGGCGCTTTCTCATCACCGCCGCCGCGGCGCCTGCGCCCGATCCCATCACGTTCGAAGACATCGCCGCGCGCGCGGGGATCGACTTTGTCCTTCGGAATTCGGCGACACCTGCCCGGCATCAGATCGAGCCCATGGTCGGCGGAGTCGCGGTCTTCGATTACAACAATGACGGCCGCGCCGACATCTACTTCGTCAATGGTGCGCGCCAGCCTGAGCTCGAGAAAACCGGCCCGTCGTTTCACAACCGGCTCTATCGCAACAACGGCGACGGCACGTTTACCGACGTCACCGCCGAAGCCGGCGTCGCAGGCTCGGGCTACACCACCGGCGTGGCGGCCGCGGATTACGACAACGACGGTCTCACCGATCTGTTCGTAACCGGGGTCAACCGGAACACCTTGTTCCGCAACCGCGGAAACGGCGCCTTCGAAGACGTAACGGCCAAGGCCAAACTGGCGCACATGCCCGGAACGCGCAAGCCCTGGTCGATCGGCGCCGGCTGGTTCGATTATGACAACGACGGCCGGCTGGATCTGTTCGTGGTGAACTACTGCGTCTGGATTCCGGAAAAAGAGCCGCCCTGCACGATCAACAAGACGCGTACTTACTGCCATCCGAAATGGTACGAAGGCCTGCCCAACACCCTGTACCACAACGACGGGAACGGCGTTTTCACCGACGTCTCGGCGGCCTCAGGCATTGGCGCTCACGTGGGCAAGGGGATGGCCGCGACGTTTCTCGATTTCGACGATGACGGCAGACTGGACGTGTTCGTCTCCAACGACACGGTCCCGAATTTTCTGTTTCGCAATGAAGGCGCAGAGCGCTCAGGGGAATCGGTTCGCTTCCGCGAGATGGCTCTCGAGGCCGGTGTCGCCTTCAACGATGATGGCCGCGCGCTCAGTTCTATGGGCGCGGATGCGCGCGACGCTGACAACGATGGCCGCGAAGATCTGTTCATCGTCGCCATCACGAACGAGACGTTTCCGCTGTTCCGCAACATGGGCAAGGGGCTGTTCAGCGACATTGCTTACCCGAGCGGCATTGGCCGCCAAACCATGCCATACACCGGTTGGAGCAATGGCATCTACGATTTCAACAATGACGGCCTCAAGGACCTGTTCGCGGCTTGCGGCTCGATCGACGACAACGTCGAAGAATTTTCGAACCGCAAATCCCGGCAGTCGAACGTGGTGCTTGCCAATCTCGGCGATAGGCGGTTCATCGATGTCAGCGCGCGCGCCGGCAAGGACTTCGCGCAGGCAGGCTGGCATCGCGGAGCGGCATTCGGCGACTTCGACAACGACGGCCGCGTCGACATCGTCGTGACGCGCATCGGTGAACGCCCCGAACTATTCCGCAACACGTCCCCCGCCCGCAATCACTGGCTGGCGCTGCGTCTGCGCGGCCGGAAAAGTAATCGCGATGGAATCGGCGCGTTGATCCATGTGGTGGCGCCGTCCGGCCGCAGCCAGTGGAATCGTGCCACGACCTCGACGGGCTATGCCTCCTCGACGGATCGCACGGCGTTCTTCGGCATGGGCGACGAAAAGGCGGCGCGGCAAGTTGAGATCGTCTGGCCAAGCGGCGCGCGCCAGATTCTCAAAGATGTCGCCTGCGATCGCTACTTGACCGTAGACGAGCCATGATTGCGGTCCCAGGCCTCGCGGCCCAGTCGCAATTGACGTTCGCCTTCTGCCTTTCGGCCTAGCGCGAGGTATGCCCGGCCGAGCAGCAGCCTGACTCCCGGCGAGCGGCCATCGAGCTCCACCGCGCGCTCGAGGCTGGCTGCGGCCTCAGACGCTTTGCCGAGATGCAGGAGGACTCTACCGAGCTCGGCGTGAGCGCGCGAAGATCCGGGATAAATCTTGACGGCCTGCTCGAGCGCTGCGAGCGCTTCGCCGGTACGCGACTGCCGGAACAGGAATGCGCCGTAATCGGTTTGCGCGTCGGCGCGGACCTGATCCGGACCGCGGCCGGCTCGAACCGCTTCGCGGAACTGTTTTTCGGCCTCGTCGAGCGACCCCAACGCGATGTGATTCAACGCTGCGGCCCTATGCGTCCTGGCCAGTTTCTCTTTGGGTGCCGCGCGCAAGGCCGTCTCAAAAGCTGCAACGGCTTCCTGATAACGGCCGAGCGAAAAAAGCTGCCGGCCCGCGTAATAGCAAGCGTCCTCGTCCTTCGGATCCAGCTCGCAGGCTTTCGAAAACGCCGCGAGGGCGGCCTCGGATTTGCCTTGCGCCGTCATCGCCGCTCCGAGCTCTCTCCAGGCAGCCGCGCTTGCCGGATTGGCTTGCGGCGACGCCAGCAGGAAACCGATCGCGGCGAGGAAGAACATCCGGCCCCAGTATATGCTGTTTGAATGCACCGCTCTGTCATCTGCCTTCGACTCGCTTCGACGCTGCTGATCGTGTGGAGCGCCGCCGCCCAAGCGCCCGCCCCGCCGCCAACCGAAGCCGAAGCCGCCGAGTTGAACTCGCTCATTAAGGCGTCGCCGCGAGCCGCGCTCAACTCGACCCCGCTCCCCATACAAGCTCCTTCGCCCGACTGGACCACCGACTACATTTCTTCTGTCGCCGTCGGCCGCGACGGCGTGACCTACGTTCTCCACCGCAATCCCAAGGTCGACCCGGTTCTGGCCATCGACAGCGGTGGGCGCATTCTACGCTCCTGGGGCCGCGGCCTGTACGCCAACCCGCACAGCATTCGTATCGACCCCGACGGCAACCTGTGGACCGTGGACTCCGGCAGTTCCGTGGTGCTCAAGTTTTCTCCCGAAGGCAAACAGCTCCTTCGTTTTGAAATCGGCGAGATTCCGCAGTCGCAGCGCGGCGGAACGCGCGGCGCGGCCGATATCGCTTTCGCCGGCGCGCGCATCTTCATCGCCGACGGGTACGGCAACGCGCGCGTGGTCGAATACGATGGGCAAGGCCGGCGG
>JBOGMR010000252.1:0-3399 GCA_050746825.1 Bryobacteraceae bacterium
CTCCGATTCCGATCGGGAAAGCCACCGACATGCCCGCAACCGAAATCGCCGCCACCAGCAGCATGTTCGCGAGATTGAAAACCACCCCGCCGAGCGCGCCGTAAAACATGTTCCGCTTGCCGGTCTGCATCATGTCATCCAAAAACATGAAGCCGTCAAAGCCCAGAGAACCGAACGTGAGCGCATAGACCAGGGCGGCCAGTAGAACACCGAAGGCGTAATCAAAGTAGAACAGCTCGAATCGCCACTTTCCGGCGAGCTTGAACGTGTTGGCCCAGGAGCCCCAGGCGAGCATGCTCAACACCAGGATCAGCAGCGTCACGGCGTACGTTTGCGGAAGAATCATTGCGTTTGGACCAGAGAAGCCGAGGTTACAACGGCGGGTATCGGCGGGTCAAGGCCGGTTACAGGTAGAATAATCACGCATGCAGCCACCCACAACGGCCCGGGGACTGGTGGAAAGAGCGAAACGAGGCGAAGAGGCCGCATTTGAAGCGCCGTTCCATCGCTACCGGCGGCCGCTCGCGGTGTTGCACGCGTTCGGAAAACTCGGCGCGTTCACCTTGCGATCGCCGGGCGGTTTTCTGAGTTGGCTCGCGCGCATTGCCGGACATTGCTCCAGCGGAAACAGAGGACGCTATGATTCCCGGTCATCAGTTCGCGAAGGTGCGGATCGAGGGTGATCGAATGCGCATTGCGTTCGTCGATTGGAAATGGTTGCGCCGGCAGATTTCCGCGCAGGCGTTTCCGCCGGAGTAAAAACTTCCCGCTTCTTCCGTTCACCCAAATTCAGCCGGATTGTTATCAATCACTTACGACTGGCAAGCCAGATGCATAAGCACGGGAGTGGAGGGTCACGTACACGGGCGGCGCGAACTACCCGGCAGGCCGGACTCGCGCCGTCCGTGTGTGCGTTATCCCCGAGGAGGTCCGGCATGAAACGCTGGTTTGCTGTCACAGCGATGTTGATGACCGCCGCCGTTGCGCGGCCGCAAAACGAGCCTGGGGTCCAGGAAGCCATTCGATTTGAGCGCGACAAAGCAGCGAGATCGGCCGCGTGGGCGAAAAAGGAAGGCAAGAAGGAGGTCTCCGCACCGGCGAAGAAGCAGCCGGCCGCGAAGAAGGAGACCATCGGTGAAGCGATCCGCTTCGAGCGCCACAAGCTGACTGCCGCTACCGCCCAGGAGCGTCAGGAGCAGATGGCTGCACGCACGGCTGGCACGCCGGCGGCCGCTGAGTAGGAGCGCCTGGCGCGTCAGCCGGAAACCCGTCAACTCCTGTTGCGTTCGGAAGCCGTCGTCCGTAAAGAATCTCTGGCCGAAGCCGTACCAGCGCCACTGTCCGATCCATTCAAGCCCCGTGCGAGAGGCAATGAAGCACGTACGTCCGGCTGATAGTAGGTGGCCGGAAGGCTGCCCCCGGAGCTAACCAGCGATCCGCCGAAATCCACAAGGCGCGGACCCTCGCCCACATCGACGATGCTGCGGTAGACCTGGTTGTTTCCCTGAGGTCCGTTCAGCCAGCGATAACCCGCCGGCACGCTCCCCGTGAACGACCCGGATTCCTCGGACAGAGCGGCCGCCGCGGCGGGAGGCGCCGTTTCTTGCCCCTTTTCATCTTCGGCCAACAGCCGTCCCATCGGCGGCAAAACAGCCACGCACAATACGAGTAGATATTTCATCGCGGCTTTCATCGCAGTAACGAGCGGCTCACGAACGAGCCGTGAATCTTCACATGACACGTGGTGCAGTTCTGAAATCGGGCTGAACGCAAATCGTGGAACGCCGTAGCCACTCCGCCCGCAACCAGCCCCGCTCCGATATTCGAGTGGCACTCCAGGCACTGCATGCCCACTTTGTTCCGTGTCAGCATTTTGGGATTCACCCAGCCATGCGGCTCACGTCACCGGGTTTTTGGAATACGATTGCTGTGTGAGACTCGCCCGATCGACGTTCCTCGTGCTCTCAATCGCCCTTCCCTCCGCGGCCGGCGACTGGCCCCGATTCCGCGGTCCCAACGGCGCCGGAGTCGCTGACGAGGCATCGCTCCCGCGTCAGATCGCGCCGGACAAGAACATCGTCTGGAAGACGCCGATCCCCATGGGCAAGTCGTCGCCTGTGGTCACCGCCGATCGCATTTTCCTGACTGGCCATGAGAGCGGCAAGCTGCTCACGCTCGCCTTCGACAGAAAAACAGGAAAGGAGCTCTGGCGCCGCGCAGCGCCCGGCCATCGCGACGAGAAACGCAACAAGCTGAACGATCCCGCTGCACCCACTCCCGTCTCCGACGGCGGCAACGTCTACGTGTTCTTCGCCGGCTACGGCCTGGTCTCCTACGACGCCAAGGGCCAGGAACGCTGGAAGGTTCCGCTCGGGCCGTTCACCAATTTTCACGGCATGGGCGCGTCACCCGTGCTGGCTGAAGGCAAAGTCTTCATGATTTGCGATCAGGATCAGGAGCCCTTTCTGATCGCGGTCGATCAGAACACCGGCAAGCAGGTCTGGAAAGCCGAGCGGCCCGAGATGGTCCACAGCTATTCGACGCCGATCGTTTACAAACCGAAATCGGGGCGCACCGAGCTCATCGTGCCCGGTTCGTACCAGATGACCAGTTACGACCTGGGCACCGGCGAGCTGCTCTGGCGGCTTCGCGGGCTGACGTATCAGGTCAAGTCCGTGCCGGTGCTCGATGGCGACAGGCTCTATTTCAACGGGTGGGCGCCGGGCGGCGAGGCGAGCGAGCGCATCGAACTGCCGGCGTTCGACGAGATGATCGCGAAGTTCGACAAAGACGGGAACAAGCAGCTTGCAAAAGATGAGATCCCGAAAAACTGGCTGCCGGCCACCTGGGACATGCAGGATCTCAACAAGGACGGCCTGCTCGACCTCAAAGATTGGGAATACTACCGCATGCGCCGGACTTCGACCAACGCCACCATGGCGATTAAGCTCGGCGGCCGCGGCGACGTGACCGCGACCCACACGTTGTGGCGCTACGACAAATCGCTGCCCGACGTGCCGAGCGTTCTGCTGTATCGCGGCGTGCTTTATCTGATCCGCAGCGGCGGCATCCTCCAGACGCTCGATCCGGCCACCGGCAAAATTCTGAAGCAGGGACGCCTCATGCACGCGCTCGACGAATACTACGCCTCGCCCGTCGCCGGCGACGGCAAGGTGTACCTCGTCAGCCGCAACGGCAACGTCTCGGTGCTCGAAGCGGGCGGGGACTGGGGGATTGCCGCCACCAGCGATTTCGGCGAAGAGATGTTCGCCACTCCCGCCATCGCCGGCGGCCACATGTGGGTCCGCACCGCCACGACCCTATACGATTTCGCCGAGCCTCGACGGTAAGAAGCGGCGCCGGAATCCTCATCTCACAGCAGGCCGTCGGTGCGCCCGC
>JBOGMR010000253.1:0-11157 GCA_050746825.1 Bryobacteraceae bacterium
CCATCATCGAGAAGCTGGAGCAGACCAACTGGAATCAGACCGAAGCGGCGGACAGTTTGCATGTGCCGCTGTCGACGTTGAATCAGAAAATCAAACGCTTGAATATTGATGTCAAAAAGCGCGCGAGCTGAGCCGCGACCGTCCGCGAGCGGCAGGCACGAGTGCCCGCGCCACGAGAATTCGCAAACATCGACGTGCGGAGGTGGGGCAGGCGGTTTCGCCTGCCCGTCAACTAACCTGCGGAGTGCCACGGCGCCTATTCGTAGCGCAAGGCGACGGTCGGGTCGATGCGGGCGGCGCGGCGCGACGGGATCCAGCTTGCGACGAGGGCGATCACGAGCATCAGGGTTGCGGCGGTGGCGAGCGCGATCGGGTCGGTGGGCTTGATACCGTGCAGCAAGCCGGCGGCGAAGCGTCCCAGTGCGAGCGAAGCGCCGATGCCGAGTGAGAGGCCGATCGCGCAGAGGAGGACCGAACTTCTGAGGACCATCCAGGCGACTGCGGCGCGCGGGGCGCCGAGAGCGATGCGGATGCCGATCTCGCTGGTGCGGCGCGAGACGGTGTAGGCGATGACGCCGTAAAGACCGGCGGAGGCGAGGAGCAGAGCGGTTGTGCCGAGGAACAGAGAGATCACCGCGATCACCCGTTCGGTCACAAGCAGCTCGCGGAATCGCTCGGTGTACGTCTCGATTCGAATGAGCAGACCGGCGTCGAGCTCGCGAAGCGCGCTCCGGATCGGACCGGCGAGCGTCGCGGGCGGCACGGCGGCCCGGACGGTGAACACGAGCGTCGAGCTCATGGCCTCCGGCGACTGGAACAGCGGCAGGTAGACAATCCGGCGGGGCGGTTCCTGCAATTGCGCGTACTTGGCATCCGACACCACGCCGACGATCGTCACATTCTGGCGCTCCGCGTACTCGCCGATGCTGATGCGATGGCCGATCGGGTCCTGGCCCGGAAAGAAGGATCGCGCGAGCGATTCGGTCACAATGCAGGTACGGACGCCGGTCTGGTTGTCTTCGACGCCAAAGTCGCGGCCGGTTACGAGCCGTTGGCCGACGGTGGCGAAGTAGCCGGGCGAGACGGGATTGAAGAAGGTGCGGCTGACGTCCGCCCTGGGACGCGGAAGGCCGTCGATGGCGATGAACTCGCTCCAGGCGCCGGTGGCCGTGAGCGGCGGCACCCACGACAGACTGACGGACTCGACGCCGGGGACGCGACGAATGCGCTCGCTCGCCTGATCGTAGTAGCCGCGGAGTCGAGCATCGCGATAACCGGCGTTCACGGCATCGGCCCTGACGGTGAGGAGCCGCCGGTGGTCGAACCCGGGATCGAGCGAGGTGAGATGGACCAGGCTGCGCGCGAACAGCGCGGCGCCGGCGAGCACCAGCACGGCGAGTGCAACCTGGGTGGCAACGAGGGTCTTGCCGAACAGCCAGCGCGAGGCGCTGCGGGAGTTTTCTTTGAGGGCTGGACCGGGATCGATGCGCCTAGCGCGGATGGCGGGCGCGAGGGAGAAAAGAATGGCAGTCACCAGAGAGGTTGCGAGCGTGAACAGGAAAACTCGCCAGTCGGGCGAGAGCTCGAGAGCGACGGGCGCTCGCTCAGTGCTCATCAGTGCGACCAGAATGCTGCCGCCCCAACCGGCAATCAGGAGCGCGGCGATTGCGGCGAAGAAAGCCAGCAGGAGGCCTTCGGTAAGGAGTTGCAGCGTGATCCTGCGTTGGCCCGCGCCGAGCGCCAGGCGCACGGCGATCTCGCGATGACGAGCCGAGGCCCGCACCAGCAGCAGATTCGCGACACTCGCGCACGCGGCCAGGAGCAGCAAACCGACCATTCCGAGAAGGACGAACAGCGGCTCCCGGAAGCGGTTTCGGACGGAGGAGAATCCGGTGGCGCCCGGCTGGAGCTGGGCGCGACGCGCAAGGAAGCGGGCGCGGCGGTCGCGCGGGAGGGAGGGGCCGGTCGCCGCGTCCATCACCTGGGGCCAGAAAACCTGAAGAGCGGCGTTGGCCTGTTCGTGCGGAACTTCGGGACGCAGACGCGCCATCAGGTGTACCCAGGCGGACTGCCCATTGCGAAGGTTGGCATAGTGAGGATTGAGTCTCGGCCCAAGCGTAAGCGGGAGCGTGATGTCCGGAGAGAGTCCCGGCGCGACGCCGTAGAAGCCACGCGGCGTGACTCCGATAATCGGAACCGCTGTCCGCTCGATGCGAACCGTCCTGCCAATGACGGCCGGGTCGGCGTTGAAGCGGCGCTGCCAGCAATCGTAGCTGATGACGGCGACCGGACCCTGGAGGCCGCCATCGGGAAGATCGTCTTGTGGGCCGAACAGGCGTCCGAGTGCGGGAGCGACGCCAAGGGTGGAGTAGAATTCACCGCTGGCCAGCAGGAGGGGAGGTTGCTGCGCATCCTGGTCCCACTCGACGTTGAAGCGGTTGACGAAGGTCCAGGCAAAGACGCGGGTGAAGACTTCCTTGCCGCGCGACTGCACTTCTTTGAAGATGGGGTAGGAGAAGCTGGGACTGTCGAACCACACCAATTGCCCGGGAGCCTCGACCGGCAGGGGCTTCAGGATCGCAGCGTTCACCAGGGAAAAAACCGCGGTATTGGCTCCGATGCCGAGCGCGAGGATGACGACGACCGCGAGAGTGAATCCGCGATTGCGGCCGAGGGTGCGCCAACCGTAACGCAGATCCTGGAGGAAGCGCTCAATCGGGCCGGAGCCACGCATCTCGCGGGTGACCTCGGCGACCAGAGCGACGTTGCCGAAGTCGCGGCGCGCGGCGTGCCGGGCTTGTTCGGCGGCTTGGCCGGCTTCGATGCGCTGCGCCGCGTCGATGGCGAGGTGGGCGCGGATCTCGTCGTCGAGCTCGCGGTCGAGCGTTCGGCGGCGGAGGAGAGCGCGGAAGGTTTGCCAGATCGAATGCATTCGCGGAGCTCCTTTCATTAGACAGGTTTCATGACGCCGGCGATGGCGCGAACCATGAGGTCCCACTTGGACTGCTCGGAGAGTAACTGCCTTTTGCCGGCGGGTGTGAGCCGGTAGAACTTTGCTCGCTGGTTCTTGTCCGACAGCTTCCACTCGGACGCGAGCCAGCCTTGGCGTTCCAGGCGATGAAGCGCGGGGTACAGCGAGCCGGTTTCGATTTGCAGCAATTCGCCGGAGCTGGCGCGAATGACCTGCGCGATGCCGTGGCCGTGCTGCGGTCCCCACTGGAGCGTGCGGAGGATGAGCATGTCGAGAGTGCCCTGGAGGATCTCGACTCGATTTTGATAGGGTTTGCCGGCGGGCATAGGTATGTAGACTGTCTACTACCTTAGCACAGAAGAGCGTAGGATGTCTACGGCTTTCTTAATCCGTGATCCTTACCAAAAACGCAACGGCCGCTCCTCCTCCGGCGTTTCTGGCTTGGATCGCGCCCTTGACGGGGAAGTTGGCCGATAGCGTATTGCCGGTGAGCCATACGTGGTCCTGCGAATCCACCGCGATCGCGCGCGGCGCCTCGGCCTGCAGCCCACCCAGATACGACGAGTAGATCAATTCCGAGCCGTCAGCAGCGATTCTGGCGGTGAACAAATCAGCCGTGCAGGGGATGTTCGGACAGGGGCTGCCGATCACGCCCTGAATTGCGTTCACGCTCGGAAAGTTTGGCGACTGCGTGAGCCCGATCACGGAAGCGCGATTGGCCGAATCGAGCGCGATCCCGTAGGCGTCATCCAGGCTGCGGCCTCCGAGAAACGTCGAGTACACCAACTGCGAGCCGGCTGGGTTGAACTGGGTGACAAATGCGTCCCGATTCGTGGCGTAGGTGCGTTGCAGAGGCCGCGCCACCGGGAAATTGCCCGACGTGGTATAGCCTGCCACATAAACGCCGCCTTCCGCATCCACAGCAATCGCGCGCGCAAAATCGTCGGCGGTGCCGCCCAGATACGTCGAATAAATAATGGCGTCGCCGGCGGCGTTGATCTTCGTTACGAACGAATCGCGTGCGCCGCCGCGATGGTTGAGCTGAAACGGGGCATGAACTGGAAAGTTGAGGGACGTTGTGGTTCCGGTGACGTACGCATTGCCTTCCGAGTCGAGCGCTACCGCATAGCCCTCGTCAACAAGACTGCCGCCCAGATAGGTCGCATACATCAGGTCAGATCCCTCCGGGCTTAGCTTCGCGAGGAACACGTCGCGCGTGCCGCCGCCATAATCGGCATGAATCGGATTTTTTACCGGAAAATCGATGGACGCCGTTGAGCCAACGACGTAGGCGCTGCGGTTCGCGTCGACCTTGATGCTGCGGGCAAATTCGTCCGCAACGCCGCCGAGGTACGTGGAGTACACCAGCCGATCGCCCGCGGCGCTGAGCTTTAGGACAAAGGCGTCGCCGCCGTTGGCCATACTACCGCCTGCGAATGCACTCTGCAGCGGGTTTACCAGGGGAAAGTCCGTGGATGTGGTGAATCCGGTCAAGTACGCACAGCCTTCGGCATCCACGGCGATCGATATTCCGCGGTCATCTCCCGAGCTTCCGATGTACGTTGAGTAGATGAGCTCTGCCCCGGAAGGATCGAACTTGGCCACAAACACTTCCGTGCTGCCATAGAAGTACGGCTGCATCGGGTTGGAAGTGGGCAACGTATTGGAGTTGGTGGAGCCGGCGAGATAAATGAATCCGGCCGCGTCGACTGCGACGGACTCGCCGCTGGAGCCGCCGGTCCCTCCAAAGTACGTGGAGTAGTCGAGCACCGGATCGACGATCAGCACCCGGCTGCGATCATAGTTTCCCAAGGCGATTCCGATGCGTTGGTTCGGACGGCGGACATATCGGCTCGGGACGCCGCGGCCGGCCTGCTGGTATGACACAGGTCTTCGAAGCCGGAGGCCGCGCCAGCGAAGATCGCCGCGCGCGTCGAGGCGCACGCCGGGAATCGAAAACTCAATCAGCTCTGGATCGGCGCCCGGCTGGACGATGAAGTCCCATTCGAGCTCGTGCTTGTCATTCTCGTAATAGACGAGGTCAATGCCAGGATAAATGCCGGCGCAGCGCAAGCGGCGAAATTGGCTGACTCCGGTGCGCCATCGGCGGGGATTATTTCCCAGCAAGTAATTCGATCGGGAAGGCGCCGGATCGAGCGGCTCGAGTTTTGCGCTGGCGCTGGCGCCGGCAAATTCAATGCGAAATCCGCCTGGCGAGATGGTCACGCCGTGCGGTGTGACTGAGACTGCGGGGCCGCTCCAGGTTCGCGCGACGTATTGGCCGTTGGCGGCGGGCTCGAATCGGAGGCTGGGGGTAGTGGCGGCGGCCAGTGTGAAGGCGGCGGCGAGCAAGGCTGCTGCCGCCTTTTGGGCATGCGAAACCGCTTGCTTCGCAGAGCGGGAGAGAGGCAACCAATGGGCAGACTGAAGTCCGCCCCACCGATCGCCGAGACTAGCGGCGCGGCGGGCACGAGCGCCTGCGCCACGAAATTCGACTGAGTGGAATACGTTCGGCCACCTCACCACGAAATCCTCAGACCGAACTGGATCACTCGGGCAGGACCGTTCCGGTCCCGCCACAGCTTTCCGAAGTTCTGGTTATAGCTCGCGGCCAGCAGGTTCTCCCGTGTGCCGACCGGGAAGCTGGCGCCGCCAAGGTTGACCAGGTAGGGTATCGGACCAGCGAGCGAAAGGCCTGTACGGCTCACCGGGGGCGCGCTCGAAAACAGGTTCGGGCTCTCGTTGCCGCCGTTGGCCGTGGTGAACGTGACGTGATTGAGCACATTGAAGGCTTCGGCGCGAAATTGAATCGAGCGGCGCCGGTTTTCCCACGGATAGAAATCGCGGAAAATCGAACCATTGAGCGAGCTACGCCAGGGGTGGCGGGCGTAGTCGAACGTACGGGGAGCATCGCCAAGATTCCCGTAGGCTGGGCGCGCGAACGCTTCCGGATTCCAGTAGGGCACATCATTCGCCACTGACTTGGACCAGCGCGGGTTGAACATCGGCACGCCCACCACGACGTCGGGTCGAAGCTGCTCAAAACCACTCGCGCCGCCGGGCACGCCGTTGGCGTCACCCAGATACGGCGCGAAGGGAATACCGCTGTACAAAGAGCCGACGGCGTTGAGGGACCAGTTGCTGATCAGGAGCCGGGAAGTTTTCCCGGTATTGGTGAAAAACCGCCGGCGGCGCCCGAACGGCAGATCCAAATTCATCACCAGGTTCAGGCGGTGCCGCGTGTCGAAATTGGAAACCGATCGATTCGCTTTCAGGTTGTCGGCGTCCTGCAACCGCGTGTCGCCCCAGAGGAACGTATTGCCGCCGCTCGAGAGGTTGGCGTCCGACGCGGTGTCGATCGATTTGCCCCAGGTGTAATTGAAACGCATGCCCAGGCCGCGCGCGTAGCGGCGCTCGAGTGAAAACGTGCCGGCATGATAAATCGAATTGCTGTTGGTTTGGCCCGCAACGCTGATGTCGCCGGCGGTCGGAATCGGCCGCATCAGGTTCACGAGCGTCGTGGTGATCAGGTTGCCCGCGGCATCCTTGCGGCCGAAGGGGTCTTCGATTGCTTCGTTCGGGTCGCCGCCCTGGTTGAGCAGCTCTTCATAGAGGATGGGATCGGGATTGTTGATCGCGATCAGCGGCGAGTATAAATGAGTGCCTTTATGTCCCAGGTAGGCAAGCGTCAGCACAAAGCTGCGCGCAAGCTCGAACTGCGTTGTAAGGTTCCAGGTCTGCACGTAGGGTGAGCTGGCATTGCCGGTGAAAACCAGCAGTGCGCCGCCCGGCACGCGCGGATCTCTGACCGGCGGGCAATTGTGGCAAAGCACGCCTTCGCTGGGAATCTCGAGCACCAGCGGAGTGATGTTCATGACTGGCTGGTTGGATCCGAGGCGCACCAGGAATTGAGGGTTTACGGTTTGCGTGCGCGGTGGCGCGTTGTTATTGGCCCAGCGCGTATAGGTCCAGCTTCCGCTTGTGCCCGCGCCGAAGTCGGGGACCGGTGAACGTCCCCGGCCCGTTACTGGCGGATGGCTGATTCCGTATCCGCCGCGAATCACCATTTTTCGATCGCGCAGGAAACCGAGCCGCGGCGCCCACGCGAATCCGAATCGCGGTTCGAAGTTTCGCTTATGTACCGGCTCGAGGTAAATCGACCGGCCGCCGTAGCCGCTAAAGAGATAGTTGAAAGTTAGCGCCTGGAGGTCTCCATTCGGACGCAGAATCTCAACCGGATTGAACACGTCCGCCGATGCCTGACGGTTGAACTTTTCCGATCGCGGGCTGTTGTACTGCCATCGCACGCCGAGGTTGAGCGTCAGATTCCGGCGAACGCGCCAGTCGTCCTGAAAGTAAGCCGCCCCGGTCTTCCAACGGTAGTAATAAGGTATGACGAGCCCGCGCAGATTGACGCTGTTCGGCACGCCGAGGAGGAACGAGGCAAACTGGACACCGCCCGTGCCGCCCGGCGTATTGGCGTTACCGGAATTGGTCTGGGCGGCGGCCCAGGCGAAGGTGGGACAGCAGGCGTCCTGAAGGCCACTGGACTTCACGTTGAGCATCATCAGGCGCAAATCGGCGCCGAACGAAACGTTGTGATGGCGATACACGATCGAGATGTCGTCGGAGAGCTGATATTGATGCTCGATGTAGGTACCGGGCGCCGAACCGGTAAAGCCGTAGCTTCCATAGCCGGTGTTGAATCGAGGATATCCCCAGCCGGTCGAGTTGGGCAGGCCGAATTTTTCGCGCGTATAGTTTTTCGTCGCGAGGTCGCCGGGAAGCGCGCGGCTGTAGTCGGCGAAAGTGTAATTGGCGCGCGCCTCGTTGACGACGCGCGGGGATAGCACGTGGGTGTCGGTAAACGCGAACTGGCGCGTGAGGCTGCGATCGGAGGCGAGGCTGAAGAAAAGGTTCTCTTTGTTCACACGGTATCGATCCGCCAGGTTCGGAACTTCCGTGTATCGAGCAGACATGCGGTTGCCCGAGGAGAGATTGTGGTCCACTTTGACGTTGAGGCGGTTCGAAGCGCCGTTGACGCCGCGAAACCCGAAGTAGTTCCGCCCCTGCGGATCAAAGGGAATGTTGGGCATCGGCACTTCCTGGAGGATCTTCTGCGCGAGGGGATCGAGATAAGCTTTCGGAATCACCAGGCCGCGCTTGGAGGGGTCGGGGTCATTGGCGCTGAACAGCGGATACTCGGCGGTCGAGCTGGGCCGATGCTGCGGCATGAGCTGCTGGCAGTCCTGTGGCGAGGGCATGCAGCGCACCTGTTGATACAGGAGCGGCCGGCGCTGGCCCGGCGCGAGGTAGGAGTTGCGGAAATCACCCAGGCGCTCCTCGGCGGCCGGGAACCGGTCGTAAATGTCGACCGCGTCGAACCAGCGCTTGGGTTCGAAGCCGACGAAGAAAAACGTCCGTTTCTTTCCGTTGTAGACGTGCGGGATGATCACGGGACCGCTGATGGTGGCGCCGGCCTCGTTGCGCTTCTCCTGCGGAGGAATCGGGCGGTTGAAGCGGTGGGCAGAGAATAGAGGATTGCGATTGAACCAATAGGCCGATCCGCGCAATTGATCGGTGCCCGCACGCGACACAGTGTTGATGACGCCTCCGCCGGAAACTCCATATTTCGCCGAAAAAGTCGATGTGATTACCTGAACTTCCTGGATCAATTCGGGAGTGAATGTCACGGTCGCGCGGCCGATACCGACTGAAGTGGCGTTGGTTCCGTCGGCCATGATCGCAGTGCTGCCGGCGCGGCCGCCGGTGATGCTCAGCCCAGCCGCCGAAGACGGGACGTCCTGAAATATGCCGCCCTCGTCCGAACCGATATCGCCGCCGACGCCCGCAATCGAGAGGGCCGCCTCGAGGACATTTCGGCCGAAAAGCGGCATCGAGCTCAGTTCTTTTTCCGTGAAAACGGCCGAGACCATGCCGGTCTGGGTCTCGATCACCGGCGGATCCGCGTTAACCTCCACGACCTGTCGCGAGTCGCTGGGCACAAGAACGAGATCGAGACGAACGGTTGATCCCGCGCCGACTTCGACCGATGAGACTGCCTTCTTGAAGCCGTCAATTTCGGCGTGCACGGAATAGTTTCGTGGAGAAAGGGCGCTGATTGTAAAGACGCCCTGATCGTTTGTGACCGTCTCGCGGCGAACCCCGGCTTCCTGGGAGACCAACAGGATGCGCACGAGGGGAATGGCGGCTTGCGTCTGATCCGTGACGTTGCCGGTGAGAGTCGAACTGCCCTGACCGAGTGCGGGCGACGAGTACAGAGCCCCGCACAATAGCACGAGCCAGCCAGTCTTCATTGGAGCTTCCTCGTTACACCCGACGATTGTGGATGATTATAGCAGGAAATCGGCAGGACGATGCTCTCGAATCAAGGCCCACGCAGGAAGCCGATAATGGGTGCGCGACATAAAAGTGGCCGCAGGGCGGATCGGTCCGAGGCGCGGCCTGTAACTGAGCCGCGAGCGTGAGCGAGCGGTTGGCGCGCCTCACGACACGCCTTGCTCCTCGACCACATAGCGGATCGCGTCACCGCCATCGCGTGCGTCCGTGACGTCCCCATCGCCTCCGGCCTCGTTCATCGCCTTCGAGCCGGTTCAAAACCCGGCTTGCATACGCCTTACAATCATTCGTCACCTTCCCGGGCGGAACTTCCGCTTCTACGATGACACCCACGTGATTGCTCCGCACAGGCGCGGCTAATCTAAGAGCCACTGAGGTGTACCGCTCCGTTGAAGACGCGGAGAAGGCTCCGAAAACACCCCGTATGCCGGCCGCGTCTTCATCACCTTTGGTGGGCCGCCGGCCCATGAGGCACTCCCTGAGGGTCGCGGCTCAGTCTGGCGTACCAGCTACGCTAAGATTTCGTCGACTGGGGGCGCCCCACGCGCACGCGTGTTGTGATACATTTGCTCGCAGCGGTTCGATCATTCCGAAAGGGAGTTACCTATGCGTTCTTTTCGATTAGCGGCTGTCGCTCTGCCTGTCATGCTCCTGAGCGGGCTTCCTTGCCTTGCGCAATATGAGGAGAGCGGTGACGTTCCGTACGTGCCGACGCCGCCCGAAGTGGTGGAGGCGATGTTGAAGCTGGCGGATGTGAAGAAGGGCGATATCGTTTACGATCTGGGCTGCGGGGATGGGCGCATCGTGGTGATGGCGGCGCAGAAGTTCGGCGCGCGCGGCATGGGTTTTGACATCAACCCCGAGCGAGTGAAGGAAGCAAACGAGAATGCGACCAAGGCTGGTGTCACCGAGCGCGTGCGCTTCACGACGAAGAACCTGTTTGAGGCGGATATCAAGGACGCCTCGGTCGTTACGCTCTATCTGTTGCCGGAAGTGAACCTCAGGCTGCGTCCGAAGCTGTGGAAAGACCTGAAGCCGGGGACGCGAATCGTGTCGCACAGCTTCGATATGGGCGATTGGAAGCCGGAAAAGACGGTTGAGATCAACGGGCGCAGGCTGTATTACTGGACTGTACCGAAGCAGGCGCCGTCGAACTAAACAGAGCGTCATAAATAATTGCGTATCCCCTCCCTCATGGTCGCGGCTCGGTATCGGTTTCTGAGCCACGACCGTTAGGGAGTGGTCATTGGTATCCGCAAACAGTAACGGCGTCGTGTTTAGCCCGCGGGGCGCCACATTGATCAATCGCCGGTAGCGAGGCCCGGTTCCGGAGCGGGTTTGGCGCGCCGCAGCCACACCTGGAAGCGCTCGAGATAAAGGTAGATCACGGGCGTGATGTACAGGGTCAGGAACTGGGAGACCACCAAGCCGCCGACCACGGCGAGTCCGAGCGGTTGGCGTGCGTCGGCGCCCTCGCCGTACCCGAGCGCGATCGGGAGCGTGCCGAACAGCGCGGCGACAGTCGTCATCATGATGGGGCGGAAACGCAGGATGCAGCCCTCGTAAATGGCATCGCGGGCGTTCTTGCCTTCGACGCGCTGCGCTTCGAGGGCGAAGTCGATCATCATGATTGCGTTCTTCTTGACCACGCCGAACAACATGATGAGTCCAACGAAGGCGTAGAGGTCGAGCTGCTTTCCGAAGAGCTGCAGGGTGAGCAGCGCGCCGAAAACCGCCGAGGGAAGGCCGGAGAGAATCGTGATCGGGTGGATGAAGCTCTCGTAGAGCACGCCCAGCACGATGTACATCGAGACGATCGCCGCCAG